>JAUWLG010000104.1 GCA_030613795.1 Helicobacteraceae bacterium | reverse complement strand
AAAGTGTGTTTCAGAGCTCAGCTTGGCCGTCGCATCGATCTTTAAAAGCTCTTTTTGAAGATTGCTGTAACGACTGTCCGTCACTACCAGTATAACAAAACGGTTAAAAACCCAATGTTTTTGGATCTCTTTTATGTATGAAGAGGGAAGTGCACGGTTCAAATGACCTTGTCTGAACTTCATACCGGCACTCAAAAAGAGATACATAAATGTGGAAGGTTTGTACTGTCGCAGGTCCGTAACACGCTTGGTCTGAAGCAGATCATTCATCATCTCGATCCAGGTGTAGGTCGTCTCTTTGTCAAGGAGTCTAGCCAAACGGTTACGGTCACGTTCATCGATCACAGACGCTTTAGACGCTGAGAATGCCATCTTGACACATGAGATATCATTGCTCTTAACCAGCTCTTTTGTCGGCAAAGCCAGACACTCTGCTGTGTAGATCACCTCTTCACGATCAGACTTTTTTGCATAGGCTTTAAAAAGTCTAGTGTTGACATGTTTATACTGATAAAAAGCTTCATCTGCCTGTAAAGGGGTTATGTCTTGGTGCAAAAATTGCCAGATCATAAAGTTTTTAGCACGAGATGAAGGTTTTGTGTTGATGTCCTCAAGAGTCACCTCTGCAAAAAGCGAAAGGCTAAGCAGAAGAAGTATGAGTGGTCGCATTAAAATGAAGCTGCTATTGTATTAAGAAGGGTAATCAAAACGATGTCAATTACCTGTAGACCAATGATGATGATCAGCGGTGCAAGATCAATGCCATTGAATGTCGTTGGCATCATGCGTCGAACAAGATGGTATGCCGGTGATGTGATACGCGTTAAAAACTGCACGATCGGGTTATAAGGATCGGGACGTACCCACGAAAGAACGGCTGCAATGATAATGACCCAGATATAGATCGTAAGCAGTGAATGCAAGATACCGCCAATGCCCACGATGATATTGGCTAGGGCACTCATTTGACGATCTCACCCATAAAGTCTTTAAGGTAGACATACAAGTCAGCCACTTCAGGACCATTACCTGCACCGGTAAGAAGCAAGCGCAGTGGTTTGAAGAAGTTTTTGCCTTTAAGACCGCTCTCTTTCATCACATAGCTTTTGAAGTCATTGAACTCTTCAAAGTGTGGTGCCTTCATGATCACTTTACGCATGATCTCTGCCTGCTCAGTAAACTCTTCAGGAATAACCTTTTCTGCAAAGATCGCTTTGATCTTCGGACGAAGCTCTTTAAGTGTGCGCGCCTCTTCAAGATAGATCTTAGCCACCTGACCGATCGCTTCGTCTGCAAAACCGACATAACGAGAGAGCTCTTTGGCATCCATGTTACGCAGGTGCTGACCATTGATAAATTTCAGTTTATCGATGTCAAAACGGGCAGGAGATTTTGAGATGCTTGCAAGATCAAACCACTCTAATGCCTCTTCAAGTGTAAAGATCTCTTCTGGTGTTTTGTTACCGATGTGAATTAGGTAGTTGGTTATAGCTGAAGGAAGGAAACCCTCTTCAAGAAGCCATTTGACTGATGAGGCGTCATCACGCTTACTCATCTTTTTACCCTCATTATTTAAGATGATCGGCAGGTGTGCATACTCCATCGTTTTGTCATAACCGAGTGCATCACGTACCGCTGTCTGTTTTGGTGTGTTGCTCATATGGTCTTCACCGCGAATGACTAAAGAGATATCACTTAACATATCATCTACCGCACAGGCAAAGTTATAAGTAGGGTACTTCTCAGCACGCATGATGATAAAAGAGTCTATATCCTCAGGGGCAAAGCTGATCTCACCTTTGAGCAGGTCTTGCGTGACAACTGCTGCTTCAGGACGACGAAGACGAATCGTGAAAGGGTTTTCGTTGTCTATCGTCTGGTCTGCCGTAAGGTGCGTACAAATATCATCATAACGGAAAGGCTTATGTGTTTTTTTGGCTACTTCACGTTTGACTTCAAGCTCAGCCGGGGTACAGAAGCAGTTAAAGGCTTTTTTGTCTTGCAGTAGCTGTATCGCCATCATACGGTGGTAACGCAGGTTCTCACTCTGATGGGTAACATTAGAGTATTCGATGCCAAAGAGGCCTAAAATGTCGAGGATCTCTTTGTCTTTTCCCTCAATATTACGCTCTTTATCTGTATCTTCGATACGAACGATCAACTCTTCACCACGCTGAGAAGCAACGATGTAGTTAAACAGCGCAACGCGTAGGTTTCCAATGTGCATATCACCGGTCGGACTTGGGGCAAAACGTAACATAAAATATCCTGATTTTTTTCTAGGGTAATTTCAAATTACCCTTTTATTTAGTCTTAGAATTTTAGCTAAATTTCCTTAACACGGAGACATTTGTATATGTAAATAGAAGGTAATCAAAAGTTACAACTCTTCTCACTATTTTCACACTTTTTTTCTTTACTATTTAAACATCAAAAAGAAGGAGATGATCATGGTCGTAACACTATTAGCAGACGCTGGACATGTATTAAAAGATGAACTGACCTATGAGATGCTCTACACAATGTTTGACAAGATCAATGATGACCTTAAAGGGGCGCTCAAACATGAAAAAGATGAACTTGCAAAACTGTTCAAGCTCTGCGAAGAAAACGCTGTCTCAGCAGAAAAGGCGGTCTTAAAGCATACTGCACGCATCACTTCATATACCAACACAGCGATGTTCCTCGCTAGACAAGCGGTAATCTAATTAAACGCAAAAGCATCCATAGTCTTTTGTGCTGCTCTTAGTCACATTGCAATAATTTTCACTTAACGCCTCACAAAAAGCTACACTTCTCTTATGCAACAGAAAATAGAAAAACTCAGCTCCAAACTCTATATTAACTCAACACCGCATCGATTTAAAAAAGAACAAAACAGTTTTGACAGAGGCTATCTCAAAGTCAATTTTTGGATGGATGAGCTCTGTTGTGAATATATAGGCAAAGACAGGCAGATCATAAGTGACTTTGAAGCGATGATCGACAAGTTAAAAGAGTGGGTGGAAACACGTGGCGATTCAGCTTATAAAGAGGGGATGAAAAAAGCCCTCAAAGACGCGGACTATATGTAGAGATGACCTTAATAATAGCGTTGTAAAAAGAATGTTTTTTATGATGACCAATATGTGGTTTTGATGAATAATAACATATTTAAAGAGTGTTTTAAAAGTTAGATAATATTTTGGAAGTTTATGAAGTAAGTGGTGACCCCAAGGAGATTTGAACTCCTATGGCATGGATGAAAACCATGAATCCTAACCATTAGATGATGGGGCCATATAGTAAGAATTGCTTCTTGGCCGGAAGTATACATATCAAATACTTAAATTTTGATAAAACAAAAAAATCTACTGTTCTTAGTACTCTGCTTATCTCTATTGTGATATTGATGGCTTTGTGCTAAAATGTATGTATTATCAGTTTTTACTATAAAACAACACTATATAAAGCATCTCAGAGCCCAAAGAGTAGTTTATGAAGCACTTGATCTATGACTATACAGACTTAACACAACTTCAAGAGTACTACAATACTCAGATCGCAAAAGATCAAAAGGTTATTGTGCAGCTTCACACCAGTGAAGAGTCCATTGTTAATGAGGTCTATTCACTTTTAATGCAAGAGGGCCGTGAGCTTCAGATCATCCCTGTGCTTCAGAAAAATGTTAAGACAAAACTCTATATGACTATCTATCCTAACGAAGTCACTATCCCTGCAAAAGAGAACTTTTTAGAACACGATCTCTACAAAGCGATCATCGATTCAACCAAAGAGGGATTTTGGCTGCTTGATGAAGAGCTGAACATCATCAGTATTAACCACTCTTTTGCAAATATGTTAGGTTATGAAGAGAGTGAACTTTTAGGTAGAAGACCTTACGAACTTCTTGCCTTAGTCGATGAGCAGCAAGCATTTTGTGAAGCGAAGGCCGGGACAGTGAACACAAGTACCCAGCGTACCTATGAGCTCACTTTTGTAACAAAAAAGGGCAGAGAGTTTTACACTATTGTCAACGCCACAACGATCAATCTACCGGGACATCGTGTTCGCACCTTTGCTTTTATTACCGATATTTCCGAACAAAAAGAGCTAGAGCAGACCTTAATAGAACAGCAGCGCAATATTAATGAACTCAACACTGACTTGACACAGCGTGTCGAAGCAGAGGTCCAGGCCAACCGCAAAAAGGACCATATTATGTACCAACAGGCCCGTCTGGCGTCCATGGGAGAGATGGTTGCAAACATTGCCCATCAATGGCGTCAACCGCTTAACATTATTGCTCTGATCATGCAGGAGTTTTATATCTCTGGTCAACTCGGCACTCTTGACAGGGAAAAACTTGAAAAAGAGTACGCTCGAGCGAACTCAGTTCTTCAATACATGTCAAACACCATCGATGACTTCAGGACCTTTTTCAAACATAATGATGAGGGTGAGCTCTTTTATGTAAACAGCGCTATTGACTCAGTCATGACCCTTGTCTCTAAAACTATGGAGCATAACAACATAAACATTATCATGAACATTGAAGATGAGATCGCTGTTTTTGGCCATAAAAATGAGTTTGTCCAAGCACTTATCAACTTGATCAACAACGCGCGTGAAGCGATAGCAGCGCATACAAAGAGTGGTGTTATAGAGATCAAGGCCTATACAGATGGCTCAAACGTCAAGATCACTGTACAAGACAATGGCGGAGGGATCCATAAAAAAGATATAGATCAGATATTTGAGCCATACTTTACAACGAAGCATCAGACACAAGGAACAGGCTTAGGTCTTTACATGTCACATCAGATCATTGTTAACAATATGAATGGGTCAATATATGCGGAAAGTAGAGAAGAGGGGACGTGTTTTTATATCTCTCTGCCTAAGGGAGACCAACAGGCAGAGAGCGTCGTTTAGAGCGTCTAATTAGTCGTTGTAAAAGTCACGTAGTGCGCGAATAATAACGGCATTTTTAGAGATGCTTTCAGCTTTTGCGTTCTCATCAACAAGCTCATAAAGGTCTAGTGGAAGAGAGATAGAGAATGTTTTAGTCTCGATCTTTTTCTTTTTAGAGATCAAAGCCGTTACATTTGAAAGAAGTTCAATGATCTTTTTAGTGTCAATTGGTTTTTGGATAAAGCTGTTAACACCGATCTCGATCGATTCAGAGATCTTTTGAATATCGTTTGATGCAGAGATCACAATGATGATCTGATTTGGGTTGATCTCACGGATACGACGTGCAAGTTCAATACCATCCATCTCAGGCATGATAATATCTACAAATACGATATCTGGAGAGACTTTTGTGAACATCTCTAGGGCTTCTTTACCATTGAAAGCAGAGCTTACATCAGAAAAGAAGTTTTTAAACGTTGAGCTTAAAAGTTCATTCGCAACTTTTTCGTCTTCAACAACCATTGCTGTCAATTTTTTTGTCTGTTCTGTTAATTGAACTAAGTCTATATTTGCCATAATTACTCTCTTTCATCTGTTGAGTTTTCAACATTGTTAATTAGTGTTGAAATTATAAAATGTTAATATTATATTTAACTTAAAGATATATATTTTA
>JAUWLG010000023.1 GCA_030613795.1 Helicobacteraceae bacterium | reverse complement strand
AGGCGAGAAACATACGCGGGTTTAACGAAGATCATATCTCCATTCTCAACTCAAAAGAGACGGCAGACTACATCAATACGCTTTTAGAAGCATTTGCAAAAGAGAATATAGAACAAAAATAACCACCCGTTTGCTATAATTGCACCAATAATTTAAAATAGGACATTTTATGAGTACAGAAGCATCAAGCAAAGCCTTTGACGAAGCACAAGAGTATATCCCAGGCGGTGTGAATTCACCGGTTCGTGCCTTTAACAGTGGCGGGGGTACGCCACTGTTTATCAAAGAAGGTCAGGGCGGTATGATGACTGACATCGATGGTAACAGTTATGTTGATTATGTGCAGTCATGGGGACCGCTTATCTTCGGTCATCGTGATGAGAGTATTGAAGCTGCTGTTATTGAAGCAGTCAAACATGGTCTGAGCTTTGGTGCACCGACTGAGGCTGAAACAGAACTGGCTCATGAAGTTGTTTCTATCTTTGACTCTGTAGATAAAATTCGTTTTGTCTCTTCTGGTACCGAAGCCGTTATGAGTGCGATTCGTCTTGCGCGTGGTTTTACTGGTAAAGATGACATTGTCAAGTTTGAAGGCTGTTACCATGGTCACAGTGACTCACTCTTGGTTCAAGCAGGTTCAGGTCTAGCAACTTTCGGCAACCCATCATCTCCAGGTGTTCCGGCAGATTTCACAAAGCATACTCTACTGGCAAAATACAACGATTTAGCAAGTGTGGAGAAATGTTTTAAAGACTCTGACGACATCGCTTGTATTATTATCGAACCGATTGCCGGAAACATGGGGCTTGTACCTGCAGACAAAGAGTTTTTACACTCTCTTCGCAAGCTTTGTGACGACAATGGAGCACTCTTGATCTTTGATGAAGTGATGAGCGGTTTTCGTGCGACTCTTCATGGTGCTGAGAGCATTACGGGTGTCACACCGGACATGATCACACTCGGAAAGGTGATCGGCGGCGGTATGCCTGTTGGCGCCTTTGGCGGGCGTAAAGAGGTGATGGCAATGCTTTCACCGGATGGTCCCGTTTATCAGGCGGGTACACTCAGCGGTAATCCTATTGCTATGGCTGCCGGACTTGCTGCGGTCAAAAAGTTGAAACAAAATGCAAAACTCTATCCGATTCTTCAAGAGCGTGCAACACGTCTAGTCGAAGGGATGAAAGCTGCAGCAGCTAACAATGGCATTGCAATGGTGACAGATGTTCGCGGTTCGATGTTCGGTTTCTTCTTCAGTGCAGATGCCGTGAAGAACTTCGATGATGCTGCACAAGCTGACCATGCACTTTTTGCCAAGTTCCATGCTGCGATGTTGGCTGAGGGCTTCTACTTCGCTTGTTCAGGTTATGAGACCGGTTTTGTCTGTACGGCGACAACCGATGAGATGGTCGAAAACACAATTAAAGCAGCAGAGAAGATCTTTGCGGAGATCAAGTAATGGCTGAGTCTCCTAAAACTCCGGAAGAAGAGGGCGAAAAACCACGTATCAAACCGATAATCGAAGGTGCAGAGTCTCTTTCACTAGGTATCTCTATGGTTGTAGCCGTGCTTATGGGTGTGGGTATTGGTCTTGGACTAAAATACGTTACAGGTATTACCTGGACATTGTGGATCGGTGTTGCCATTGGTATTGCTGCTGCCGTGTTAAATGTCTATAAAGCCTACTCAAAACAGTATAAAGAGTTTGAGGAGCTGCGCAAATCGGGTCGATACAAGATTCAACAGCAGCTCGAAGATGATGAGGATGAGGACGAGAGTGAAAAGAACTATTAAACTCTTTATTTTCAGTGAAGTGGCCATCTTTGCATTGTGGTTCTATTCGTATGCGTTTTTTATTAACTTCCAGATCGCTTTTATATCATCCGTGCTGATTCTTTTGGGTTCGACCTATAGCTACAAACAACTTGTAGAGAGACGTGTTGCATCAGAAGACCGACCGGACGACACAGACCTTATAGATAAGATCGATGATCCGTTTGACCTCTATAGCGAAGAGATATCATCTGAGGCTGTAGCAGACGAAGATGTTGATCTTAAAGCTGTTGTCAAAGAGGAGAAAAAACGCCTTAAAGAAGAGAAGAAGACATTTAAAAATACAGCCAAGAGCGCACCTGCGCTTGTCTCTATCTTTAGGGTGGTACCTTACCTCTTTTTAGTGCTTGGTTTCATTGGACTTAAAAATAATGAGCTGTTAAGTCTAGTACCGTTTCTTGTTGGTCTTGCTGTTGGAATAATTGTTGGGCTTTTTATGGGTAGATCTCTTTTTATAAAAGAGTAGGAACTATATAAGCAGTTATATAGTTATCAATCCGTTATCATCGGAATATTAATACTGACAACACTATCTTTAAATGAAGAGTAGAGGTTGTTCGCTTCTGCAAGCAACTCTATCTCAGAAACAAACTTCTTACAAAACTCTTCGCCTGAGATCTCGATACTAAAGAGAGAATATTTCTTCCCATCAAATTTAATATGTTCACCAACACGGTAGAAGAGTTTTGTTGTGATCTTTTCGCTATCTTTATACCCGTGATAGATCTTATTTAACAGCTTGATAAAGTTGTCGGGATGCAGTCGTATCTCAGGGATGGTAGGGTCAAGATCTTTGTGAAAGATGGTGTCTGAACTAATGGAACTGGTACTGACACATAGATCGATCAGTGTATAGACATTGGTCAGTTCCCCTGTCGGTTTAGGTGCTGAGAAGTTAAGGGTAGGTTGCTGGTAGAGGCGAATACCGATCTCAGACTCATTTTCATAACCAACTGTAATACCGAAAAATCGATACCTGCCAAACTCAAGTTCTAAAAACGTTGTTTTAAATCCAAAACTGGTACTGGCATGTGTTGTGGCGATCTCAAAGAGGGTGTTTTTGTCAACACTGCCTAGAAGATACTGGGCCCCATTGTTAAGTGAAATGATCTTCCCGTTTGAGCTATAAAGTACAAAAGGGTTGTAGTCGTACTCTATCCACTGCTGCTCAAAGGTCAAACGGTCTACTCTTCGATGTAATTCTTAAGACGACGACCCACTTTAGGGTGTTTAAGTTTTTTGATCGCTGATGATTCGATCTGACGAACACGTTCACGAGTAACGTTAAGCTCTTTACCGATCTCTTCAAGCGTACGGTCACTTTCATCATCCATGATTCCAAAACGCATTTTAATAACCGCTTTTTCACGCTCATTAAGCTGCTCTAATACACCTTCGATCTGTAGACGCAGGTCATCTTTCAAGATAGCCTCAGCTGGTGCCAAAGAGGTCTTGTCTTCGATGAAATCACCAAAACGGCCATCTTCTTCATTACCGATAGGTGCTTCAAGAGAGATAGGCTCTTTCGTGATCTTAATAACGTTTTTAACCTTCTCAACAGAGAGACCGACCTCTTCAGAGATTGTATCGACATCCGGCTCTTTACCGTTCTCTTGAAGGTATTTACGCATGATCTTGTTAATACGGTTGATTGTCTCGATCATGTGAATCGGAATACGGATGGTACGAGCCTGGTCAGCAATAGCACGACTGATCGCCTGACGGATCCACCATGTTGCATAAGTCGAGAACTTATACCCTTTTTTATACTCAAACTTGTCAACGGCTTTCATAAGCCCGATGTTGCCCTCTTGAATAAGGTCAAGGAACGGCAGACCACGGTTTGTGTAACGTTTTGCGATCGAGACAACAAGACGAAGGTTTGACTTAGCCATACGTGTTTTAGAGACCTCCGAGATATCTTTACCGCGTTTGATCTGCTCAAGGATATCTAGAAGTTTTTCCGGTTCCATGTCAAAGCCGCCTTTTGAGGCCTCTTTAGTCTGGATTAACTTTTTTATCTCCATATAGGTGCTGACCATTGTCGCTTCAGGTACACGTCCAGCGATATCTTCTTTTGTAAGCTCACAGATCTCTGTAACAAGCTCAACGTGATTCTCACGTAGAGTGTCATTGAAAAGTGGAAGTTTGTACTCAAGGCGTTTTAGCTCTTTGTCAAAACCATCATCACTTTTTAGTGCTGTCTCCATTGACTTAACAAGTTCGTTGATCAGTTTAGATGTTGGTCCGAGGTCTAATAGACGCTCTTTAAGTGTCTTCTTTTTAAAGCTGGCTGTCAAGAAGTAGTGAACATATTCATCAGTCATTACTGATGAATCTTCTAAAACAATCTCTTTTTCGACAGATTTCATCCAATCTTTTTTTGCTTTTTCTAAAGCTTTAAAGCTTGACACAACCGCGTCAACGCGTTTTTTGTCTTTAGCTGTGAGAGCGACTTCAGATTTGTCTTCTTCGATGTCATTACCGTCAGCATCTTGCTCTTTTTCGTCTTCAAAGCTTTTGAAGAGCTCTTTAACACGACGTTCACGGTTGATCAACGGATCTTTATAGTCTAAGATAAAGTCAATAAGGTAAGGGACTGAACAGATCGCATCGAGAATAATACTTTGCCCGTATTCGATCTTTTTAGAGATCTCGATCTCTTCATCTTTGGTAAGCAGTGGAATCTGACCCATTTCACGAAGATACATACGCACTGGAGAGTCTGAACGTGACCACTCCATAAGCTCATGCTGTTTTAAGATGTCGAACTCTTCACCTTTTGACTCTTCAATAAGCTTACGCTGTGCAGCTAAACGTTCAGCAGCCTCTTTGTCATTAAGCATTTTTGCATGTTCAGATGCTGTAAACATACAGACTTTATGTTTTTGTGAGAGTTTCAAGATGTTCTTTGCCTGAGCAGCAGTAGGCTGCTTCTCAAAGACTTCAACAAGTGATTCGTATGTTAAACAGTCTGAAGATTTATGTGAGGTGAAAGTGTCATCTAGGTATTTGTTCAATTCTTTTGCGGTCATATGCGAATGCGCTCCTAGCGAGGTAATTTTAAAAAGTAATCGGATTATACCGAAACCTTCTGAATTTGTACTTGGAAAATTTATGTATTTTGATAATTCTTGCACAAATAAACACAATTGTAACAACAAAAATAGTATTAAATCAGTATTGACCAACATCCCTCAAATATGAATAATACTAAATGATATTAACATGATTAAAGGTGGCATTTATCAAGGTGTGACGCTTTTTTCGATATAATCCGACAAAATTACAAGGGCACCTTGGTGTACCAAAGCAGGATTTTCAATGCAAACAATTGAAGGAAAAGTCTGGAATTTCGGTAAAGATATCGATACAGACCTTATTATTGCCGCAAGATATTTAAACACGTCAGTACCAGAAGAACTGGCGAAGCACGTTATGGAAGATGCTGATCCGACCTTTGTCAAAAATATGACACCCGGGGACATTATTGTTGCTGATGACAATTTTGGTTGCGGTTCGTCTCGTGAACACGCGCCTATCGCACTTAAAGCAGCTGGTGTTGCAGCTGTTATTGCTCCTACATTCGCACGTATTTTCTACCGTAATGCGTTCAATATGGGTCTGCCTATTTTTGAGTTGCCAGAGAGTACAGAGATCAAAAAAGGCGATGTTGTGACCATCAATATGGACGAAGGTACGATCACCAACAAAACAAGTGGTAAAAGCTACAAGTTCACACCGATCCCTCCATTTATGCAAGAGCTTATCGATGCAGGTGGTTTAATGAATTTTGCAGCCAATGAAGTTGCTCAAGGAGAGAAATAATGAAAAACTACAGAATCGCCCTTATTAAAGGTGACGGAATCGGTCCTGAGATCATTGATGAGGCAGTAAAAGTCCTCGATGCTGTTGCGTCATGCGAAGATTTTGACTTTCAATACGAAGAGTTGTTGATGGGTGGTTGCGCTTATGACGTGACTGGTGACCCGCTTCCACAAGAGACGATCAATGGTTCGATGAACTCAGATGCTGTCCTTTTTGGAGCTATCGGTGGTGAAAAGTGGGACAACCTTCCACGTGAGAAACGTCCAGAGTCCGGTCTACTTCGTTTTCGTAAAGAGTTAGGTGTTTATGCTAACTTACGTCCTGCGGTTGTCTATGACGAGCTTGTTAATGCTAGTTCACTTAAACCGGAGATCGTACAGGGTGTTGACCTAATGGTTGTGCGTGAGCTTATCGGTGGTATCTACTTTGGTGAGCCAAAAGGACGTGATGAGAACCGTGGTTTCAACACCATGGTCTACACACGTGACGAGATCGTTCGTATTGCGCACCAAGCATTTAAAATCGCTATGACACGTTCTAAGCGTGTTTGCTCTATTGACAAAGCAAATGTACTTGACGTTTCTCAACTCTGGCGTGACGTGGTAACTGAAGTTGCTGCTGAGTATCCGGAAGTCGAACTGAGCCATATGTATGTTGATAATGCAGCAATGCAGCTTATCCGTGATCCTAAGCAGTTCGACGTTATGTTGACAGGTAACATCTTCGGAGACATCTTGAGCGATGAGGCGAGTATGCTTTCTGGCTCTATCGGTCTGCTTCCATCAGCATCTGTCGGTAGTAAGATCGGTGTTTATGAGCCGATCCACGGTTCTGCACCGGACATCGCTGGTCAAGGCATCGCGAACCCGATCGCGACAATCTCTAGTGCTTCGATGATGCTTCGTTATGCACTAAATGAGAATGATGCAGCTGACCGTATTGATGCGGCTATCAAACAAGCACTTGTTGAGGGTTACCGCACTCAAGATTTGGCACAGTTTGATGCAAAAGAGATCTGTTCAACAAGCGAGATGGGTTCTATCATCGCTAACTACGCTGTAAAGTGTACTAAATAATCTTTACCACAGAGTCCATTTGCCTAGGCTAACGTTGAGTTCGCTTTGGCAGCAGTCCCACGCGCAGATGAGTTGCACGTGGTATACTAAATTAAAACTCTTTTTCGAATCTGTACTTTTGCCTACAGGTTTTATAAAATAGTCAACGCAAGTGAGCATAACAATGAAACAATATCGTGTATTAATTGATGCCAGAGATGAAAAAGGTCTTGTTTATAAAATAGCAAGTATCTTTTACAACCATGAACTTAACATCATGTCCAATAATGAATTTGTTGATAAAGAGAATCACAAATTTTTTATGCGTTCAGTGGTTGAAGGCAAGGTCGATGCTGAGCAGCTCGAGAGTGAGCTAGAAGCGGTTCTTCCTGAAGACTCGAGTGTTGAGATCGTTAAACCAGGTAAGAAAAATATTATATTGATGGTGACTAAAGAGTCACACGCTCTGGGTGACATTTTGATTCGTTATGAAGCAGGGGAGCTGGATGCCAACATCTTGGCTGTAGTTTCTAACTATGATCTTTTAGAGCCACTGGTAAGCAAGTTCAATATTCCTTTTGTCACCGTTTCGCATGAAGGTCTTGAAAGAGAGGCGCATGAAGAGGCTATTTTAGAGATCCTTGGTCAGTATAAAGATGTTGACTACATCGTTCTAGCCAAATACATGCGTATCTTGACACCACGTTTTGTCGAAGCTTATGAAGATAAGATCATCAACATCCACCACTCGTTTTTACCGGCATTTATCGGTGCCAACCCTTATAAACAAGCTTTTGAACGTGGTGTAAAGATCATTGGAGCAACAGCTCACTTTGTCAATAACAATCTTGATGAGGGCCCGATCATTGCCCAAGAGATCAAACACATCGACCATGCGTACAGCTGGCGTGATATGCAGCGCTCAGGTCGTGATGTTGAGAAGATCGTTCTCTCTCGTGCTTTGAAACTGGCATTAGAAGACCGGATCTTTGTCTATGCAAACAAGACAGTTATCTTTTAATCTAAAATATAACAGTTCAGTCTACAAAAACACCATATAGGAGCTAGTTTGTTCAACATCGTCCTTTATAATCCACAGATCCCAAACAACACAGGCAGTATCGGTCGCCTCTGTGTCAATACAGGTTCATCACTGCACCTTATTAAACCTCTCGGTTTTGATATCGATGAAAAAGCAGTGCGTAGAGCAGGGCTTGACTATTGGCATAAACTGGATCTTCACGTCTGGGAAGACCTTGAGAGCTTCTTTGCAGCCCAAGATGAGGGTGCACGTTACTTTTATGGGACGACCAAAACAGATACACCGTATTTTGAACGAGAGTTCCAAGAAAACGACTTTCTCTTTTTTGGTTCTGAGACGAAAGGTTTACCGGCTGATCTTCTGGCAGCAAACCCTCAACAGTGCATGACTATTCCTATGACAAAAGAGGGACGCAGTCTTAACCTTGCCGTTAGTACAGGAATTATCCTCTATGAGGCGATTAAACAAAATTTTACTAACTATAAGGAGCTGATGTGAACAGTTTAATGGATTATATTATGCTAGGGTTGTTTATACTCTTTATGTTTTTTATCTTTGGCGGCTATCATCAAAGTAAGCTTGAAGAGCGTGAAGGTAAGGCAGCTAAAGATAAAAAAGATAAAAAGGCAGACGATACAAAAGAGTAAAGTGTATCGTCTTCGTATTTATGATAAGGCTTATCGGTACACTTAAACAGTGACACTGCGCTGCCTTAGATTGTCATAACTGTTAACTATTGTAGATCAGTTTTATCAATCGACCCATATCACCCACTGAGATATTAGGGTTGGTCTTAATCACTTTTTTTATTAATAAGTACTCTCTGCTATTGATGTTCATGATTTTTCCTTTAACCTACAAAATCTTATCTGCCCACTTCTCAAGTGAACGCTCAAACTTATCTAAAAATGAATCCGCTGTTTTAATTATCTTTGCCATCTGTCATCCTTTGAATCACTTTTGTAGGCACATTCTATGAATTATTAGAGGAAGGTGAAAATAATATTGCAATTTGACATATTATTTGGATAAAGTATGTCAACGCTTTACTATGTTGTTATAAAAAGCAAGGCACCTCCTAGAGAGATACAAAAGGTGTCCATTAAAAGGATAGAAAATGAAAAGTTTCAGTGAGATTGTAGAAGAGATAAAAGATATCATCTCATCAGATATCCCCGGTAAAAAAGTGTTTGACAAAGATGTGGCAAGCGCACTTGGTATTTCACAGATGAACTTTGCGACGATGAAAAAGAGAGAGAAGATCCCTTATGAAGAGCTGCTTAACTTTTGTGCCAAACGTTCTATCGCAATTAACTGGCTGCTCTATGATCAAAGCCCGGAGTCTCTAGTCGAAGCGACCAATCAGTTCTACATGGTTCGATATTTTAACGCCGTTAATGCTTCAGCCGGAGGCGGTGGTTTTGCTGATGAGGGTGAAGAGGCAGAAAACCTTGCAATCGAACCACATTTTTTAGCCACATTAGGTGGTGAGAGCGAACTTAAAAACATTGAGGCTATTAATGTGACCGGTGATTCGATGGAGCCCACTTTTTTAAATGGTGACATCATCTTTTTAAACCGCTCCAAGGTCGATATTTCTCGTGGTGGTGTTTTTGCTATACAAACAGAAGATATGCTCTTGGTTAAACGATTACAAAAGCGTATAGATGGTAGAATCGATATTATTTCAGACAATAAAGATTTCTATCTGCCACAAGTTGCCTCACCGGAACAGATCAATATACTTGGTCGTGTTGTTGGGCGTTATGGTGGTGTAGAATAAGTCTTACACTTCATATGCCTTTACAATAAGTAACGGGTTTTCGAAGTGTTTTAAAAGGAGATGCAGTTGCATCACAACAAAGGTTTACGCTTAGCTGTCTTGATTACAAGCTTGGCTGCTTTACTCTCTTTTAACGCGTATGGCGTAGAGACATTGCAACTCAACGAGACTCCATCTCTTATAAACCCTCTAAACAGTAGTAAAAATCAAACAGACTTAAAAGAGCTTAACCTCTCAACCACTCAAGAAGCCAATGCTACAGACAATGGGTTTTGTATCACACCTGTTTACCCGCATTTTGTAGAAGACCTTTACCGCTTTCCTCAGGATATCGAGGTTTATGCCAAAAAGAGTGCACTGACCCATAAACGTCATTACGCCATCCAGAAAGCTTTTGATAAAAACTACTTCTCAGTCTGGAGTTATAAACGACCACCAGAAAAATCATCTACTGCCCGCTGGCCATTTCATGTCTACTCAAAAGGCTGTTCATACGGTGAAAACCTGCAACTGTTAGAGCAGTCATGGTTTGATGAGATGTTAGAGAAAGCCAACTTTAAACGTTTTGGCAAGGTGAGTCGTTACGGTATAACACTGCACTTCTCATCACTACGCAACTTTCCAACACAAAAACCACTTTTTAGAGACCCGAACCGCGCAGGCGAGGGCTTTCCCTTTGACTACCTGCAAAACAGCGCCATCCACGCTAACGAGCCTATCTTTATCTCTCACTACTCAAAAGACAAGGCTTGGGTCTATGTCTATACCTCTTATGCCTCGGGATGGCTGCCTAGCTATACGATCGCTTTTATGAGTAAAAAAGAGCGTAAAAAGTGGAAAAAGAAAAAACCTGTCTTCCTTCTAAAAGAGAAAGTGGCCTTGACAGATACTCAGGGACATTTTCTTTTTTACTCTCGGATAGGAATGCGCCTCAGTTTTATTAAAAAGAGAGGCCTCTACACCTATGCCCGTGCCGTTGCACCTGGTGCCTTTAACAAACCGACTTTTGTGACGATAAAGTTTAAACACAGTGATGTGACAACTAAACCGCTCTATCTTAATCAAAAAAACCTTACCAAGATCACCGCCGGTGTAATGAAAAGTAATTATGGCTGGGGCGGGCTGTATGAGGAGAGAGACTGCTCTTCAACACTTCGTGACATCTATACACCATTTGGTATCTGGATACCGCGCAACTCCAGACAGCAGTCTCGCATCGGTAAGGTAATTAAGTTTGACGACCTTAATACAACTGCTAAAGAAGAGTTGATCAAAGCAGAAGCAATACCCTTTGAGACCTTCCTGCACCGCAAAGGGCATATTATGCTCTATTTGGGAACCTATGAAGACAACATCATGATCTTGCATAACATGTGGGGGATCAAAACGGTTGATGACAATGACGAAGAGGGACGGGTCATTGTAGGTAAAGTGGTCATCAGTACCTTGGACATAGGCAGTGAGCAGAGCGGCTATGATTATAACAGCTCACTGATGCCAAGCCTTGATCGCATGAACATCTTTACCTACAAACCAGTCAAAAAAACGAAAAAGCGAAAACGAAAAAGTAAAAAGAAAGCTAATGGATAGGGATATCCTTTCGTTCTCAACCTAACCACTCTAAAGAATTCCTTCTATACCTTGACCTTCCCTAATTTAAATAATCTAAACTGATAAAGTCTTGACATAAATATACGATGTGCATTATCATGTA
>JAUWLG010000024.1 GCA_030613795.1 Helicobacteraceae bacterium | reverse complement strand
TCTCATAGGCTGTTGCCGGAATATTACCGACCAGGACATCGATGTTTTTACGACGTACTTCATTGATAAAACGTGTTTTATCATTTTTCCAGTGGTACGTTACCACCTCGATCTTGTCCGGCCAGCCCTTAAAGTTGCTCTTGTCAAAAAAGCGCAGGACGTAGTCCATATATAGTAAACCCAGTTTTGGTAGTTTCTGCTTTGCCATTGTTTTCTCCCTATTTTTTTGTTATGCGATCGATCATGTTGACGATCAACTCTATTTTTCTGTCGTTAAAGTCAAGACCCATCGCCTCTTGGTCCGGTGTTGCAAAAGCAGGGATGCCATTCACTTCAAGAACAACATACTCTTCTCTCTCTTCATCATACAAGATGTCTACACCGCCTATCTCAAGACCTAGTGCTTTTGTTGCTTTTTTAGCTAAAGCGATGATCTCATCATTGGCTTCACGCATAATGACACTGCCGCCTGAGGTGATGTTGGTACGCCAGTCACGACCACTCGCTTTACGACCGTAACAAGCAACGAACTCGCCATCTACGATATCAATACGGAAATCAGAGTAATCATTTTTAATAAAACGTTCTATATAGACATTACGCGCGTCGCTTTTATTGATAAACGGCATCAAGGTGTCAAACATAAGTTGGCTCTCAATAAGCGCCATACCGTTTCCGCCCCAGCCATCGATAGGCTTATAGACCATCTTGTTGTTCCATTTATCAAACTGCTTGTTCACTCCACTCATGTCCTCTTTATGACAGAGGTAAAAATCTGATGTTCTAACACCGGCCTTTGCCAAGACCATGTTAGACTGGAACTTGTCTTCAGCAAGAGCAAATGACCTGTAGTTGTTAAGTGTCGGAATGAACTCACTAAGTGTCTGATACATGTAGACCTGAGCAACGGTCTGCTCACCTGCATTGTAAGAGAAAAAGGCATCAAGTTCATTCATGTTGGTACCCTTACAGAAGATCCCATCTTTTGAACCCTCTGCAAAACGAAGATCAAGTCCGGTAACAGAGTTAATGCCGCGATCAAGCAGTTTTAAAATGATCTTCTGCTCTATCTCAGGGCCACCACCGTTTTGATACATCCATATACCAACCTTACGATCACAATCTATACATTCCGCTACTGCCATTGCTACTGCTCCTTAAACCCAGAATTTTTTATAAAATAAGCTATCAACTCTCTTGAAAGTTCAATGCGCTCTTCAAAACTTTTTTTGTTCGCGCGCTCATGAACGGTGTGGTCACCATCCCCAAAAGGGCCAAGCCCGTCAAGGGTAATAACACCGCAAGAGCTAACGATGTTAGCATCACTTACACCGCCTCGTTCCTCAGTCGGAAGTCTCTGACCGGTAATACGCTCAATGTCCTGAACAAAGTCCAAAGCCTCTTGTGAACTCATCATCACATCGCGTTGAATACCGCCGCTCAAAATGGAACGTGTTCCTTCAACATAAGATGTTGCAACGATTGTATCGATCGAAGCCAGTACACGATCACGTTCAGCTGTTGTTTTATAACGCAGCTCAAAAGTCAGATGTGCATGCGGAGAGATGGTGTTGGCACCAATACCCCCTTCTAACTTACCGACATTGACCGTTGTCCCTTTAGAGAGATCTGTCAGTGCCACCAGTTTTTGTAGCTTGTGAGCCGCTTCAAGGTTGGCATCTACACCATCAGCATAGAAGTTTCCGGCATGTTTAGCTACACCTGTTATGTCCACAAAAAAGGTGCCCACACCTTTTCGTCCAGTTACTACTTCTGCATTCTCACCTGCAGCTTCATAGACCAGACAGTAGTCATACTCCGGTGCCAACTGCGCTGTCAGCAGTTTAGAGTCATCACTGCCTGTCTCTTCATCACTGACAAAAAGAATATCAACATTGCTGATCTCAACGTTTTCATCTTTGAGAAGACGGAGCGCTTCAAGGGCGACAATATTGCCCCCTTTCATGTCACAGACACCAGGTCCATAGACCCATTCATCATCTTCACTGAAGATCTCAAACTTGCCCTCAGGAAAAACCGTGTCCAAGTGGCCAAGAAGAAGAAGCTTTTTCCCCTCTTTACGCTTTGAGCGGTAGAGTCGGTGTTCACCGATCAGTTCACGTTTGTAAACAGTGACCTCAAAGCCAAGTGCACTCAGCCATTGGTCAAACACCTGACCTACCTGATCAACCCCATGTTTGTTCTTCGTAAACGAGTTAATATTTACAACTTTTTTGAGGTCGAGCAGATAAGACACAGTAATCCTTTACACAATTTATTAGGTGAATGATAGACGCGCAGATACGTGTATTCGTTTCACTCATTGATGTGGTACACATAAATAATTTACAGATACTATTTTAGTAAAAATATATTACAAAAATGCAACAGAATAAGTAGATAATTATACTAAGAAAAGTTTAAAAAAAGGGTAGTATTTGGAAGTTAGAAAGAAGAAGAGATAACTGCCAAAAAGGCAGTTAAAAAGAGAACTACTTGCGTAGCTCTTTGATACGTGCTTTTTTACCTGCAAGATCACGAAGGTAGAAAAGTTTAGCACGACGCACACGACCGCGACGAAGTACTTTGATCTCGTTGATAGAGTCAGTGTAAATTGGGAAAATACGCTCGATGCCAACACCGTTAGCGCCGATTTTACGTACAGTAATAGTTTGACCTGTACCTTGACCGCGTTTAGCAATACATACACCCTCATAACTTTGAACACGAGTTTTGTCGCCTTCTTTAATTGTTACAGCTATACGTAGAGTATCACCGGCACGGAATTCAGGAATAGTTTTCGATGCAACTTGTGCAGCTTCGAAATTTTCAATGTACTTATTTCTCATAAGATGTCCTTTTTTTGTGCTTTATAAGCTGCTCAGGTCTGAAAAACGAGGTCTTCGCTTCAGACATGGCAAATTTTAGTGCGGCTATTTTACTGTGATTTCCCTTTACATATTCTGATGGGACCGCACGTCCCTCATATAAAGCTGGTTTTGAGAAGCTAGGTGCTTCTAAAAGTGGCGTTTCGAAGCTCTCGATGTCGAGAGATTCGATGTTGCCAAGGACACCATCGATGTTTCGAGCGATCGCATCACTCATCACCAACGATGGCAGTTCCCCACCTGTCAAAACATAATCACCAATGCTAAAGAGCTCATCCGCGAATGTCTCGATAACACGTTCGTCAATCCCTTCGTAACGACCACTTACAAAGGCAATATGACCTTTTGATGCTAAACGTTTAGCATCATTTTGCCGAAAAGGCTTACCAACAGGAGTGGTAAAGATGATGTGAACATCGCCCTGCTCTTTGAGTGCACTAAGTGCATCAAAGAGCGGTTGCGGTGTCATCACCATACCAGCGCCCCCACCTGTAGCCGTATCATCGACTTTTAGGTGTTTGTTAGTAGTAAAGTCACGCGGATTGACAAAATCGACCGCAAAGAGCTCTTTTTCCATAGCTCTTTTGAGAATCGAATCTTGAAAATACCCCTCTATCAAATTTTGAAAGAGTGTGACATAAGTAAAACGCAAACGTCTAACCTATGAGGCTTCTAAAATATCGACCGCATCAATAACATCAATGCGTTTGTTGTCAATATCTGTCTTTACAACAAAGGCTTCTTGGTACGGGACCAAAAAGCTTTTACTTGCACCCTCATTTACAAGAGCATCGTCAGTCACAATACTCAAGTAATTCGTGATCGTAATACGCTCTACCTCTTTCACAACACCAAGCTTTTTGTCATCTTCATAGACTGTACAGCCTACGATATCAAACCAAAAGTACTCACCCTCTTCCAGTTCACACTGCTCACGTGTTGCTTGCATTGTGGTGTAGAGTTTGACGTTGGTCAGTTTCTTGGCACTCTCCATATTCTCGAAACCTTGGATCATAATCGTTCCTCTGGCTTCATTGACACTATGGATAGTCAGTGGTTTTCCATCACCTTTTAAGAAGGTCGCCCCAGCTACAAACTGCTCTGGAAAGTCACTTTTGTCATGAAACTTCATGTCACCGTATAGACCGACAGTGCGGCCTAAGGTAGCGATATGAAGCAGGTCTTTAGTTGATTGCTTCGACATTGATTCGGTAACTTTTACCATCTTTAGCTTTACAGCCCGATATAAGCGTTTTTATCGCACCAATCATCTTGCCCTCTTTACCGATAAGTTTACCTACATCGGCCTGGTTAGCATGTAAAACGATCTCGATCATGTCATTACCTTCATGCGCCTCGACCTGAATATCTTCAGGGTAGTTAGCGATCATTTTGGCAAATTGTTCGACGAAATCAGTGACCATGACTATCTACCAGTAATTTTTTTAACGCGGCTACTCATTTGAGCACCAACACTTAACCAGTAGTCAAGACGTTCGTTGTCTACTACTAGTGTCTTCTCATCGTTCATAGGGTTGTAGTGACCGATAAGTTCGATCCAACCACCATCACGACGTTTGCGAGAATCTGTTACCGCGATACGGTAGAAAGGCTGTTTTTTACGACCCATACGAGTTAGTCTAATAACTGTCATGTAAGTTCCTGTTTTTAATATACCAATTGCTGGTTACATCTGTAGTCAATAAATAAAGATTAGGGGGAAAGTTTCTGGAAGTCAGTGCTCTGCAAGCATTTCACTGAAAGAATTACTTTCCTCTAATCGCCATTATGTGGACGTACACATGTAACCGGCACAAAAGGTTAAAATGAATTTCTCTATAGAGACTCATTTTAAACTTTGTGACCAGCTACTCATTTTCAAATCACAGAGGGATTATTTAAGAAAATGTCTTTTCGAAGTGGAAGTATAGCTAAAGATTTGAAAATCTCCAAACCTTTAGCCGGGAATGGGTTCGCTTCGCTTTCGGTTCGGCTTCGCCTCAAACGGAAAAAAAGAAAAAATCCCCTCTATTTACGAATTTCGCTTATATGAGTGAAACGAATACCCCATTTACGCCACATTAACGTGGAAAGCCGCCGCCCTTCATCTGACCCATCATCGCTTGAAGGTCTTGCATCCCTTTTTTACCAGAGAACTTTTTCGCCATCTTTGCTGCATTTTTAAACTGCTTCAAGACACGATTGACTTCCATTTGGCTCATACCACAACCTGTTGCAATACGCAGTTTACGGCTGTTGTTAAGAAGGTCTGGGTCTTCACGCTCTTTTTTGGTCATCGAACCGACCATCGCTTTGATCTGAAGGATCTCTTTTGAGTTCTCCATGTCAAAGTTTTTAAGCGCTTTAGACATGTCACCCATACCCGGGATCATGCCCATAATGGACTTCATAGAGCCCATCTTTTTCATCGACTCCATCTGCTCTAGAAAGTCATTGAAGTTGAACTTCCCTTTTTTGATCTTTCTAGTAAGTTCTTTCGCTTTTTTCTCATCGATGACATTTGCTGTTCTCTCAGCAAGTCCTTCGATATCACCAAAGCCCATAAGACGGTTGACAATACGCTCAGGCAAGAAGATCTCAAGATCTTCCATCTTCTCACCACTACCAATGAAACGAAGCGGTACGTTGACCTGAGAAGCCAGACCAAGGGCTACACCACCCTTAGAGTCACCATCATACTTACTTAAGATAACCCCGTCGATACCGATCTGCTCTTTAAAGCTTGTCGCTGTACGAACTGCATCTTGACCTGTCATCGAGTCAGCAACATAGAAGATCTCAGAAGGGTTTGCTACCTCTTTCACCTCTTTAAGCTCACCCATCAAGGCTTCATCGATTGCCAAACGACCGGCCGTATCGATCAGTACAACATCATAAAGATTGGCACGTGCTTGTTCAAGACCTGCCTTAACAACCTCTACCGGCTTACCTGCTTCGTCTGCAAATAGATCTACTTCGATCTTCGCTGTGATCTGGCGTAACTGCTCAACTGCTGCAAGACGCTGGAGGTCAGCTGCGATGATCAGAACTTTTTTCTTCTTCTGTTCTTTAAGAAAAACAGCAAGTTTACCCGTTGTTGTTGTCTTACCAGAACCTTGAAGACCTGTCATTAAGATAACAGTTGGTGGGTTTGGAGCGAAGACAAAGCCCTGATTACCATCAACTTTTAAAATATCATGAAGTGTCTCACGCATAGCATCTAGAAATTGGTCTTTACCAATCCCTGCTGTCTTGGTCTTGTGCTCGACTTCTGCAATCAGTGAACGTACAACACCATGGTGTACATCAGCTTTTAACAGTGACTTTTTAAGCTCACCTAGGGCTTTTTTAAGTGCCTTTTCATCATCATGAAAACGGATCTTTTTTATGGCCGCTGTAAACGAATCTGTCAATGTATCAAACACATTATCTCCTCTATGTCATATGCTCTGGACAGTTCTACTGCCAGAAAAAGTAGCGGATTATAGCAAAAACTTACTTTGGAGAAACTCTATGTGTTTCTCCTAGAACAACTCCTTTTGTGGCTTTTATTTTATTGCCAAGCCTTTATCCAAAAAGATTTTTTGTGGACCGCTCTTTTGAATGTCTTTAGATAGAGGTCTGTCAGTTTTCTTCTTTGCCTACACAAAGCAGAAAGGGTAGTCAATAAAGTGAAAAACTCAATAAGTAAGTTACCCAAAACAAAAAGCTTATAAATTCTATACCTGGAGCAGAATAACTAGTCTAAAAAAACGCCTACTATTTCAAATAAACTTGAATTTCCTTTTTCACTCTCTCAAGCTCCGGCTGGTACTGATTCATCAAAGCCATAAGGTCTTTCGCCTTGCCTTTAGAGATAGCAGCATGGATCTGTGCTGTGATACTGGATAGTCTGAACGCCCCAATATTTGCAGCGACACCTTTGACATCCAGACAGACCTGTTTAAGCTCTTGCAGATCATCCTTGACTAAAACACTATTCATCTTTTGAGCCGAATCACTATAGAGTGCAATAAACTCTCGTAAAATATCAGCATAAAGCTCTTCATCAAAACTTGCCATCTCAAAGCCGTCACGAGCAGCCAAAGAGACCGTATTGATAAATGCTGTTTTAGGGAAATACTGCCTGTTTTCATCAAGAAGATCCTCTTTACTGAGGTAATGGTTAAAGAGAGTGAAAAGAGCACCTGCCTGCACCGGTTTGGTTATAAACTGGTCAGCCCCAGAACCATCAGCACCTCGACTCTCTTTTGACATAATGATGATAGGGACACCCTTGTAGCGGCTGAGATTGCGGATCTTTTGCGAAAAGCGCAGCGTGCTTTCACTGTCGATCTCACTGCTTAAAAGAATGATGTCAAATACCGGCATCTTCTCAAACATCCACAGACTCTCTTGAGCACTTTGGGCCAGAGAGAGGTTAACACCCGATCTTCGCAGAAGAGAAAAAAGCATCTTTTGATTAACACGCTCGTTTTCTATGACCAAGATACGTCTGCCGTAAAAGTCCTCAAAGATCTTTTTATTGGCCTCGCCTTTAAACTGCGATTGAACACTCTTTTCAAACGACTTACTCATTTCGCCTATCTCTTTTCTCTCTTCAAGGGCGATGATCGTGTTAAAGACATTCTGAATTGTTATAGGTTTGATCAGAAGCTGATCGACTGCACCGAGAGGAACTTGATAGTCTACTTCATCTTTCGCATGCAAGAGTGCGACGACATTGACCTTATGTGCTCTTTTAATAGCACGGAGCTTCTCTACAAGAGAGAGATCTAAGGCATCTTTGTCGATGACAACAGTATGAAACTCACTAATGATCTCCGGCTTTGACGCGAATTCGGAAGAGAGAAGCAGTGTCACCTCATTTTTAAAATACTCATACATACTTTGAATAGACTTTGCCAGCATTTTATTTTCGTTGACGATCAATATCTTATGGCCGATCATACTGCGTGATGGAAGTCGGTAAAACCTCTTATCTTCAGGGTTTGATTCAGCCAAAACAAGTTCAATCTTAAATTCGTTTTTGCCAATTTGGTCTTTGCCTAACGCTATATCACCCTGCATCATTCGAGAAAGTTCTCTAGCTATGTAAAGCTCGATCTGCATACTCTCATCAAAAGCACTTTCTGAAAAAGGTACAAAAAGAGAGTCCAGGCTGCCAACACCCTCATCCAACATACAACCTTGTACACTAAACAGCACTCTGAGGCTATCTCCCTCTTTAACACTTTTAGCGTGCAGTACGATCTGAGTCTCAGACTGATGATGAATAATGTTTGAGAGAATGTTAAAAAGCAGCAGACGGATATGGCGTTTGTCGCCTATAAGTTTTGGCGGCACCTTCGTATCAATATCGAAGATCAACTCAACCTTTGTACGTGCCATCTGTGAGCGCAGACTTTTTGCCAGATCATCAAGCATATCATTAAGTGTAAAGGCGCTCTCTTTTAGTTTTATCTTTCCGGATTTCACTTTTAAAAAATCAACAAAATCAGCACTTAACTCAACAAAGTTTTGAGCGGCTTCCTGCGCTTTTTCTTCCTCTCTGAGAAGATAGTTTTCCAACTCTTGCTGCAATATTGTGTTATTGGCACCGGCCTCTGTTTTGAGTACTTCCTGCTCACTGACAGAGACTTCTGGTTCCACCGTGCTGTTTGCCATTAGACTGGCCCTATCCAGCTCTGCCTCTTCCAGAGAGAGTTTAAGCCTCTTTACCTCACGACTACTCTCACGAGACTTGTTATAGAAGTAACCTGACAAAAATATAAACAGCGTTAGTATAAAGGCATAAATGAGTTCGAGAACACCCATCTGAAGAAGATCTTCTGACATCTCGATCATAAGTGAGGCCCTAAGATCTAGGTTTCTTGTTTCTCTTGGTAAAGCGACACAAGAAGATCAAAGACTTTTTGAACCGTCACAGGCTTGGACATCTCACCATCAAGCAGCGCTTTCGTCTCTGCATCACTATGCTTAAACACTTCGTTTTTATTTAGTGAAACAGCTTTAATGACTCTTTTTGACTTGATCGCTTCAAGTTTTGCGTTCAAGTGTTTTGCAAAATAGCGTTCTTGAATGACTACAATATCATAGTCCTCCAGCATCTCCAAAGCTGAAAACAGCTCTTTAGATGAGAGTACATCCACCTCGTTTTTGAAATATTCAAACATTTTTTGTATCGCTAGGGCAGAGGCAGTATGGTCATCAACGATTAAAACAGAGTGACCTATCATCGTTTTAGACGGGAGACGATAGTGTCGCATCTCACTTGGATTTGGCATGAAGAGTTTTAGATTAACCATAAAGGCACTGTCATTTTCACCCTCTGGCTCAAAAGTCACATCACCGTTCATCAGACGAGCGTACTCTTTTGCCAAGTAAAGTTCAAGACCTGTCTGTGTTGCACCCTCTGTAAAAGGCGTGAAGATATCGAGCTTCTCTTCTTGATAATTGTCTTTGTCATACGAGATATAAAATTCTAAATGGAGAGCGCCGTCACCTAGGTTTAATCGCTTGATTTGAATTTCAATAAGATACGAGCTGCTTTTCAAAACCACATTTTGGATCAAAAAGAACAGCGTCTCTTCCATACGCTCTGCATCACCGATAAGCTGTGATGGGACATTGGCATCCATATCAAAGACGATCTCAAAATTACGATCGCTTTGAAGGGTATGCACTTTTGTCATCACGGCGTCCAAGACGGTGTTAAAGTCAAACGAACCGGTTTTGATCTCCACTTTTCCCATTTTAAGTTCCAGATATCGTCTGTAAAGAGGGGCAAAACTTTCTCTTTTTTCTTGGGGGACTCTGTGTTCATTAAAGAGACTTTCCAAAGCTATATCCAGTGGATCTCTTGGTGTTTCATCTTCTTCGTCAGCTTCAGGCTTTAGAGATTTTTTCTTTTTTTTCGGGTTTGTCTCTTTCTCAACAGGAAGAGGTATATGTCGTTCGGCTGTTGGAGCAAGATTTCTCAATTGACGCAAGATAATAGGCATTACAATTAAGATCAAGATAACAACACCAATAATCTTCATAATAAAAAGATTCTCTTCAACCCGTATCTCTTGTAAAGTCTGCTGGGCATATAGCGTGGATGACAGGAGTAAAGAATATAGTAGAAGAAAAAGCTTCATGGCTCACTTTCGGTATAAGGGCACGTTGAATAACCCTATATGGATCTCAAATATGCCTCTGAATTATTAATCGCCAATCTTAACATACTCTTTTTTCAGGTACCTTAAGAAGGCGTCTAAAACCGTGGTACTGTTTACGATGAGTAGTGGGCAAAGATCTTTGGTTCGTCTGCTATAAAGGTCTTGCCAAGTAGTTCGACTTTACGGGCATGCAGCATCACACGTTTAGCACGTCTTCCACCATACTGCTCATCACCGGAGATAGGAAAACCTATAGAGCGCAGGTGACAACGGATCTGATGCGTACGGCCTTCACGAATGACCACTTTGACTTTCGAGTACTTACCCACCACTTCTACCGGTGTAACAGTTGTGTGGGCAGGTTTTCCCTTAGGTGAGATCTTAGAAAAAGCCTTGTTGTGGCGTTTCTCAGTCAAGATCGGTTTGTCGATCTCTGTCTCATCGATAAACATCCCCTCAACCCACGCCGTATACTCTTTATAGACTCTGTTGCGTTTAAACTCGCCGATCGCTTTGAGACGATACTCTTCATCTTTGACCAAGATCAGTACTCCGCTTGTCTCACGATCTAAACGGTGAAGCAATTGCGCATCAGGATATTGACGTTCGACTTCATCGGTATTAAGAAAGGCAGGTTTATCGACTACCAAAAGATCATTGTCTTCATAGATGATCTTGGCTTTAGCGATCTCTTGGACATTGAATGATGTCTTTACCGGAAGTTCACCACGAGCGACTGTTACCTTACGGTTCGCTACATAGACCAGACCACGGTCGATCAATGCCTTTGCCTGAGAGTTGGAGATAGACTCTTGAAGGGCTAAAAGTTTATAGGCTTTTTCCATCTCACCACTGCTTCTTGGTGCTCGTGATTCACCTTCAACCATAAACTCATCAGAGGCAGAGTCAGGCTTCTTTTTTCCTCTTGCTGGACGTTTTGCATCGGCTTTGGCATACGCTTTTGCTCTAACCTTCGCTCTGCCCTCTTCTTTTTTGTTCTTAGCACGCTGATCAGATGCTCTTTTTTTCTTACTGTAATCCATAATTTGCCTTTTTATTC
>JAUWLG010000242.1 GCA_030613795.1 Helicobacteraceae bacterium | reverse complement strand
GAGAATTTATTTAGCATTTTTTATTTTTGCCATTAATGTCTATGCGACAGAGATCAAAACAGGTGCACAGAACTTGACGGCGTACCTTCCTTCTCTAGAAAACAAGAGTGTTGCTATGGTGGTCAACCAATCGTCAACTGTTGGTGACAAGCATCTTGTCGATCTACTTTTGGAAAAAGGTATTAAGGTTAAGACAATCTTCGCACCAGAACATGGCTTTAGAGGTAAGGTAGATGCGGGTGAACATATAAAAGACGGCATTGACAAAAAGAGTGGCCTGCCGATAGTCTCTCTATATGGCAAACATAAAAAACCAAGCGGTAATGACCTTAAAGGTGTCGATGTCATTGTCTTTGACATCCAAGATGTCGGGGTAAGGTTTTACACCTATCTTTCAACCTTGCATTATGTCATGGAAGCGGCAGCTGAGAATAAGATCTCTGTCATCGTTCTCGACCGCCCAAATCCCAATGCGAACCGTATCGATGGCCCCATGCTGAAAAAAGAGTTTAGCTCTTTTGTAGGACTGCATCCAGTGCCTATTCTCTATGGAATGACCATCGGTGAATATGCGCAGATGATCAACGGAGAAGGGTGGCTTAAAGGTGGCATCAAGGCTGATCTTACGGTCATAAGAGTGCAAAACTACAGACACAGTGACTTCTATCATCTGCCTATAAAACCCTCACCAAACCTGCCTAACGATCTCTCTATTGCTCTCTACCCGTCATTAGCACTCTTTGAAGGAACACTCATTAGCGCAGGACGTGGTACAACAAAGCAGTTTCAACTATATGGAGCACCTAAGTACATTAAGAAGGGTTTCTCTTTTGTGCCTGTTCCAAGAGACGGTGCAAAGTACCCAAAACACAAAAATAAGCTCTGTTACGGGGTCGATCTAAGCGGCATCTCATTAGAGGTTGTTCGCACCTCTAAAAAGATGAGTCTGGAGTACGTGCTTGATGCCTATAAAAACTACGGTGAAAAAGAGAAGTTCTTTCTAAAAAATGGCTTTATCGATCGTTTAGCAGGGAGTGATGAACTGCGAAAACAGATTGTTGCCGGCAACAGTGAAAAAGAGATTCGAGAAAGTTGGGAAGACGATTTAGAACATTTTAGAGAGATGCGTAAGAAGTACCTGCTTTATCTCTAAAGTCATAAGATTGTTGCGATAAAATACAATTGAGACCTCTGAACAAACCTGACGTTCTCAGCAAAAAGAGAAATATGCTAGTACAAGGCGAAAGTACGCAGGAGCTACTGGTAGCTTCAAGTGCTTTCAACGAAGTAATAGCGTGTTTCTCTTTTTGCCCTTCGGGAGGGCTTTACAGAAGCGATCTTGCATAAAATTTTCCATTGTCGTAGCTATTGCTATGACTCAAGAAAAGTTTTGCACAATCTCACCTCTGTAAAACCCTCTGAGAATGTCAGGTTTGTTCAGAGGTCTCAATATATTACATATGCGTCATTCCCGTGAAGACGGGAATCCACGAGTAGATATTTTCAAAAGGTTTTGTTGTTAGATTCCTGCCTACGCAGGAATGACGATACTTTTGTATGTCTATAGTGGTAATAATATCAGGGAGCACAATGGAGTCAAGTTTTACCACAATAGATTGGATAGTCTTTGGCTCTTATTTTGCTATGCTTATTATAAGTTCTATTTTTCTGAGCCAAACCAAGATAGAAAACTCTCGTGACTATTTTGTGGGTGGGAATACCATGCCTATGTGGGCGGTGGCGATCTCTGTTTTGGCGACTACCCAATCTGCCGCAACCTTTTTAGGCGGGCCTGAATACGCCTATAAACATGACCTTACCTTTTTAGGGTTTTACATCTCGGCACTGTTTGGTGTCATCTTTGTCGCAAAAGTCTTGATCCCCCGTTTTTATGCCATCAACGCCGTCACAGTTTATGAGTTGTTAGAAACACGATACGGTGCGTCGGCTAAGAAAAATGCGGGCGTTATGTTCTTAGTTGGTCGTCTTTTTGCCAGTGGGGCACGTCTTTACATCGGAGCCTTGGCGATCTCGATGATCTTGTTTATGGACATCGAAGCACCCCATGTTGCACTGGCTATCGTCATCTTGGTTCTTGGAGCTTTGGCGTACACCTATTTTGGTGGTGTGAAGTCGGTTATCTACAGTGATGTCATCCAGGCTGTGACCTACATCTCTGCCGCACTTGTCGTTCTCTTTTACCTCTATAGTTCGCTGCAAGGCGACTTTAGCACTATCGTCAGCACACTTGCAGCTGATGACAAGTTCAGACTCTTTGATTTTAGTTGGGACTTCTCCTCGGCAGCAAACTTTAACGTCTGGGGCTTGATGACGGGGTGGTTCCTACTCAACATCGCAGCCTACGGCCTTGACCAAGATATGACCCAACGTGTGCTCTCATGTAAAGATAAAAAAGAGGGCGAACGTGCCATCATCATCTCGGTCTTGATGACCATTCCTGTCGTTGTGATCTTTCTGTTTATCGGTCTGCTTCTTTACCTTTTTTACAACCATCCGGAACTCTCCGCTGTTAGCGGGGGTGTTGAACAGAGTTTTGCCGGTGAGAAGATCACTATCTTGATGTACTATATCTTACACGAGATGCCCGAGGGGCTGCGTGGTCTGGTAACGGTTGGCGCGATTGCAGCGGCACTCTCTAGTACCAATTCCGTTCTTGGCGCGATGTCTTCTGTCGCCATCGAAGATCTTTATAAACCTTGGAAACAGAAGCGAAGTGATGTCAGTGAGTACCACTTTGTTAAAGCGGCAAGAGTAGGGGTCCTTGTGTTTGCCGTGTTGTTATCAGCGATGGCAATGCTCAGTTACTACTGGCAGCGTTACAGTGAAGTTTCACTGCTCAGCTTTGCGCTGGGTGTGATGGCCTTTGCCTACTCTGGACTGCTGGGTGTCTACTTCTCCGCTATCTTTACCAAACGAGGCAGTGAGAAGAGCGTGCTGTTGGCATTGGTTGGTGGTTTTATGACGGTGCTGTTTTTACAGCCCTATATCTTAGGTATAGTTACTGATTATAAACTCGGTTTTGCCTGGCAGATCGTTATCGGGACAGTAGTCGCGTTTGGTCTGACACAACTGGGCTCGTCAAAAATAGAGAGTGAGAAAGAGAAATGATGCATAAAAAGAGAACCCTCAGGTTGACAGAGCGTTATATTGGCATTATGTCCGGTACAAGTATGGATGGTGTTGATGTGGCACTTTGTAC
>JAUWLG010000175.1 GCA_030613795.1 Helicobacteraceae bacterium | reverse complement strand
AGGGGTATAAAGTTGTGCTCAGCGGCGAGGGGAGTGATGAGCTCTTTTTAGGGTATCGCCAATATTTTGAGTACTTGGACATTGAAAAAGAGGCTACCTTGCAACATAAAAACTGGCTCAAAAAGTACTTTCGTGCCAACTTCTCCATGAACAGAGAGTGGGAGTGGTACAAACGGGTTTTTGATGAGAGCTTGTTGTTTCGTACATCGGGAGAGAAGTTTACCGATCTGCAAAAAAATATCTTGATGCGTCAAAACATCAAAGATGGAGACGGTCTTCGTTTTTTAGAGCCCTATCGAAAAGCGTTTGAAAAAAGCGGGCACAGTGATCCTAGCATCTGGTACAGCTATATCGATCTTCAACTTTTTCAGGCAGAGCACTTTTTGACCAAACTCGACCGGGTCTCGATGGCGCACTCCATAGAGTCTCGAACGCCGTTTTTGGACCATAATCTTGCCGAGACAGTTTTTAGTATCGCCCCGCAATTGCGTTATCAAGATGGCGTGACCAAAGCACTGTTGAAAAAGGTCGCTGTCAACTATCTGCCCGACGAGGTGATCAGCCGTAAGAAAAAAGGGTTTTCAAATCCTTATATGGAGTGGTTAGTCGCTTCCGGAAAAATCGATCTGATCGAAGAGGTCAATGAGCAGACAGGACTTTTTAACCGAGAAATCTTAAGAGAGTATATTGAACGGGGCAGACGTGGACGTTTTAAACAGCATGTATGGGGTTTGTATGTACTATCTTATTGGATAAAACAAAATTTATTATAGGAGATAACTATGAGTGAAGTACAAATTTGGCACAACCCACGCTGCTCAAAGTCACGGCAGGCGATGGAGATTTTACAAGAGAGTGGTATAGAAGCAGTTGTTATCAAATATCTTGATGTTGAGCCTGATGAGACAATGATCAAAGAGGTGCTTGGTAAGCTTGGCATTCACGCCAAAGAACTAATGCGTACAAAAGAAGAGATCTTTAAAGAGTTGAAGTTAGAGAATGTTGAAGATGAAGGTGTTTTGATCCGTGCGATGAGCCGATTTCCGAAGTTAATTGAACGTCCGATTGTGATTAAGGGTGATAAAGCTGTGATTGGAAGACCACCTGAAAAGATCGTGGAGTTTTTAAAAGGGTGAAAATCGTAAAGATAAAAAGCTGAAACTCAATGCGGGGTGGCACTAAATGCCACATCGTAAAAAGCCATCTGCTTGACTTTTTTAGATTTGAAACCAAAAGCGATGTTTCGTAGAAACCGCTAAAGGTAAAAGAAGGGGAACTTATTCCCCGAAACGTTATTAAAGGCTGTGCTCTTTTTTGTATTTGACCAAGATGCCATATGCTTCGTCTTTTAGAAGAAGTTTCTCTTTTTTAAGTGTCTCTAGCTCTACGTCAGTCATAGTTCCTTTTTCACCCGCAACGATCTGATCGTCAAGTGCATTGTGCTTGTCAAAAATGTGTAAAAAGTGAGCGTTTGCCGCTTCGTTCTCTTTCATGTGTGTAATAATATCTCTGTATTCGTGTAACATTGTCTGTCCTTGTGATTTTAATTAGTGAAATTATATCGCTTACTTCGTTTGAGATTGATTAATACCGTCTAAGAAAAAAGTTCTAAGACGGCTTTATAAAGTGGTCTTATTTCAAGATCCTAGGGAGGGTGATGCCCTCTTGGCCGAGGTATTTGCCTTTCTTGTCTTTATAACTTGTCTCACAATCTTCGTCACCTTGCAAGAAAAGAACCTGGGCGATCCCTTCATTGGCGTAGATCTTTGCCGGAAGCGGTGTTGTGTTTGAGATCTCGATGGTGATGTGTCCTTCGAACTCCGGCTCAAATGGGGTGACATTAACGATAATACCGCAACGTGCATAGGTTGATTTACCAAGACAGATCGCTAAAACATCACGTGGGATCTTGAAGTATTCAACGGTACGTGCGAGTGCAAAAGAGTTTGGAGGAACGATACAGACATCTCCCTCAAAGTCGACAACATTGGCATCATCAAAATGTTTTGGATCGACCACTGTTGAGTTAAGGTTTGTAAAGATCTTGAACTCGTTACTGACACGGATGTCGTAACCGTATGAACTTAGACCGTAAGAGACAACCCCCTTACCGACTTGCTCTTCACAAAAGGGTATTATCATCCCATTCTCTAATGCTTGTTCTCGTATCCAACTGTCTGCTTTTAGGCCCAAAGTTGCTCCTTCTTGACGTTTATATGCCTCTAAAGCGCTTTAAAAGCACTTTACCTGTTGCGCACATTAATATTAGTTGTGTTATTATATCGCATAAAAATTAAGGGCAGTTCTATCTGTTGAGAAGAGCTGTTGTTATATTATAATTTAGGAGTCCCCACTATGGAAATGAAGCAAATCAACGCACTTATCACTAAGTTTGACGAAAGTGGTCTTTCAAAGATCAAAATGAGTAAAGACGGTTTTGAGATCGAGATGGAAAAAGCAACAGGTCTTGTTGCAGCACCAGTTCAAGCGGTTGCAGCAGCACCAGTAGCGGCAGCGGCTCCAGTAGCAGCGGCAGCGCCTGCAACACCAGCTGCAGCAGCAGCGATCAGTGGTGACACGATCGACTCTCCAATGGTTGGTACGTTCTATGCGTCACCATCACCAGATTCTGCACCGTTTGTCAAAGTTGGCGATACAGTTAAAAAAGGTCAGGCGGTAGCTGTTCTTGAAGCGATGAAGATCATGAACGAACTAGAAGCTGAGTTTGACTGTAAGATCGTTGAGATCCTTGTAACAGACGGTCAAGCGGTTGAGTACGATATGCCACTATTCGTCGTTGAGAAAATCTAATTATGGCTGAGATCAAACGTATCTTGGTTGCGAATCGCGGAGAGATCGCTCTTCGTGCTATTCGTACCATTAAAGAAATGGGTAAAGAGGCAGTTGCTGTCTACTCTAAGGGTGATGAAGGTTCTGAGTACCTAAAGCTTGCTGATGCTGCTATCTGTATCGGTGCTGCTCCAAGTTCAGAGTCCTACCTGCACATTCCTTCTATTATCTCAGCAGCTGAAGTCAGCCACTGTGATGCGATCTTCCCGGGGTACGGTTTTCTAAGTGAGAACCAGAACTTCGTAGAGATCTGTACACATCACGGCATTAAGTTCATTGGGCCGACTGTGGCTGTAATGGAGTTGATGTCTGACAAGTCAAAAGCGAAAGATGTCATGATCGCGGCAGGCGTTCCTGTTGTTCCAGGCTCTGATGGTGCTATTCATGACCTTAAAGATGCGGCAGTACGTGCTGCAGCTGTTGGTTACCCGGTTATCTTGAAAGCGGCTCAAGGTGGTGGTGGACGCGGTATGCGTGTTGTTGAAGAAGAAGCTGGTCTCCAAAATGCATTTTTGGCGGCAGAAGCAGAGGCTATCACAGCCTTTGGCGACGGTACGATCTACATGGAGAAATTCATTCAGAATCCACGTCACATTGAAGTGCAGATCATGGCAGACAGTCATGGTAATGTTCTTCATATCGGTGAGCGCGACTGTTCAATGCAGCGTCGTCACCAGAAACTGATCGAAGAGTCTCCGGCAATGGTATTAACACCAGAAGTTCGTGAGCGTTTACACGCATCAGCTGTTCAGGCTACAAAGTTCATCAAGTATGAAGGTGCTGGTACATTCGAGTTCCTACTCGACAAAAACCTTGACTTCTACTTCATGGAGATGAACACACGTCTTCAAGTTGAGCATACTGTCTCTGAAGAGGTAAGTGGACTTGACCTGATCGAGTGGATGATCCGTATTGCTGAAGGTGAAGAACTTCCGTCTCAAGAGAGCATCAACTTCCATGGTCACTCTATCGAGTGTCGTATCTCTGCAGAAGACTCTGTACGTTTCTTGCCGTCTCCAGGTACGATCACTGAGTGGGTTGCACCGGGCGGTCTTGGCGTTCGTATTGATACTCACGCACACGCTGGGTACACAGTTCCTTCTACGTATGACTCTATGATCGGTAAGCTTATTGTTAAAGCAGATACTCGTGAGAAAGCGGTTAAGCGTATGCACCGTGCTTTGAGTGAGTTCAAGATCGAGGGTATTCGTACTACGATTGATTTTCATAAGAAGATGATGGCTAATCCAGACTTCATCAATAATAACTTTGATACTAAGTATCTTGAGAACTATAAGGGGTAACCCTTAGTCTTTTT
>JAUWLG010000277.1 GCA_030613795.1 Helicobacteraceae bacterium | reverse complement strand
TACCTTTAACGATTTCAAAAATGAACCGAAAATCAAAACCGTTGTTTTTCAGGATATCTCTGAAGTAGGGCTGCTTGAAGATTACCTGTTTGTTTGGCTGTTGATATCGATGGTCATAATACTCTCTTTGCTGATATGGTTTGTTTACCGCCGTATCGGCACCTATCAAGATACTGTGACGCAGGTTTACCGTAAGCAGATGGAACAGCTCGACGAGAGTGAAAAGCGCTTGCAGTTTAGCCGGAACTATCTGCAGAGCATCTTTGACTTCACCCCACATATCATGATCACAACTGATGGGGAGACGATCGAGAATGCCACCCCTGTCATGCTGGAGTTTTTCGGTTATGAGACGCTTGATGCTTTAAAAAAAGAGCATGACTGTATCTGTGATTTTTTCCTGGAAGATAGGAAAGATAAGGAATGTCTCAAGCGGGTCATGCAGGGTGTTGGCTGGCTGGAGTATATCCTCTCAAGACCGGACAAGGTGCATAAAGTGTGTATGATGCACAAGGGCAAGCGCCATCGTTTTATTGTTCGGGCAAAACCGCTGGGGGTGGATAAGAAGCATCGCAGCGTGGTGACCTTTATCGACATTACCGAGCTTGAAGAGACCAGGGAGCGGTTGGAATATGCTGTTAACGGTTCAAACGACGGTCTGTGGGATTGGGATATTGAGAGCAGTACTGTCTACTTTTCACCGCGCTGGAAAGCGATACTGGGGTATGAAGATGAGGAGCTGCCCAATATTTTTGGGACCTGGAAAGACCGCATCCATCCTGATGATATGGAAAAGGCGCTACATGATGTCGATATGAGCCATCGATCACCGGGTATACCGTTTGAAAACATTCACCGCCTGCGCCATAAAGATGGGCACTGGGTCTGGATACTCGGCCGCGGCAAGACCGTTTTCAATGAAAATGGCAAACCGGTCCGTATGGTCGGTTTCCAGACGGACATCTCTGAGAGTAAAGAGAAAGAGACGAAGATTGAAAAGTTAAGTACGCTTCTCACCAATATTCTCAATTCGGTTAACAACCTGATCTTTGTAAAAGACAAAGAATCTAACTTTATTGAGTGTAACCCTGCCGTTGCAAAGTTAATCGGCAGAGCAAGAGAGGAGATCATCGGCAAGAGTGATTATGATTTTTTCGACAAAGAAACAGCAGACTTCTTTAGAGATAAAGATAAGAAGATGCTGGCCGAGGGCCAAACAGTATCCAATTTTGAATGGGTGACCTACCCTGACGGTAAAGAGGTCTATCTGCTGACTGTCAAAGCACCGCTTCGCAATAGTGATGGAACTATCGTAGGGCTTGTCGGAAACTCTGTTGATGTAACCGAGCTGAAACAGCTTGAAGATGAACTCCGCGCTTCGAAGCAGCAGTTTGACCTCTTTATGCTCCATATGCCTTACTTAGTAAATATTAAAGATGAGTTTAACAGATCGATTTACGCCAATCCGGCGACAGATACGTTTTTGAACAAGCCGGTAGCAGGCACTACTGCAATAGAAAATGCGGGTGAAAAAGTAGGTAAACAGCTCAACCTTCTCTGCGACAGAGCCAAGGCGCAAGGCAAAGCGGAAGAGCTCATCAGGTTTGAAAAAAACGGCCAGAGCTATATATTACGCATACTCGCGTTTGCGATTCCCCAAAATGACGGCAAAGTATATGTAGGGATGATTACCATCGATATCACGGAGCAGTACAGAGACCAGCATGAGGTTGCAAAATTCAAGCAGGTGCTTGAGAATAGCCCCGTCTCTATCGTTATTACAGATATCAATGGAAAGATCGAGTATGTCAATCCATGGTTTTGCCAGTTGACAGGCTACAGCCAGGAAGAAGTAATCGGGCAGAATCCGGGGATTCTGCAGTCAGGTTATACTACCGAGAACGAGTATAGAGCGTTATGGAATAAGATCAGTCATGGACATGTTTGGTCCGGTATCTTCAAAAACCTCAAGAAAAACGGTGAAGTGTATTGGGAGTCGGTGATCATCTCGCCTGTTAAAAAGGAAACTGGCGAGATCGTCAACTACATCAGTATCAAGCAGGAGATCACCGAACAGATACATTTGGAAGAAGAGCTGAAAAGACAGGGAGAGAAAACACTGGAACTCGGAACCATTTTGGAAGAGTCACTCAATGAGATCTATATCTTCGATCGAAACAGCCTGAAGTTCCTTTATGCCAACAAAGGGGCGCAAAACAACATTGGCTACAGCCCTGAAGAGCTGTTTGAGATGACTCCTCTTGACATCAAACCTCAGATGACAGCGGAGAAGTTTTCCGAACTTGTGAAGCCGCTGGATCGAGATAAGGCGGAAAAAGTCTTTTTCTCGACGCTGCATCGGCGAAAGGACGGGACGACCTATCCGGTTGATGTCTATCTTCAACAGATTGTATTCGAGGGCACAGACGCTTATATGGCGATTATTATCGATACGACAGAATACGAAAAGATACGCGAAGAGCTGCGTGACCAGGAGGAGGTCATGATCGCGCAGTCGCGCCATGCGGCCATGGGCGAGATGATCGGGATGATCGCCCATCAGTGGCGCCAGCCCATCACCGTCATCGCAATGGGGGCAAATAACATGCTTGTTGACATGGAACTCGATGAGGTGAAGCCTGAAGTGTTTAAAAAATATGCGCATAATATCCTGCATCAGGTCGAGTACCTTTCCAAAACTATCGATGACTTTAGAAATTTCTTCCGTCCTGATAAAGAGAGCGAAGAGGTCAAGGTTGAAGAGGTGTTTCTAGAAGCCGAGAAGATCATCAGCAAAACTCTTGAGCAGAATGATGTCACACTCTCCATAAGCGGTCAAAGTAC
>JAUWLG010000027.1 GCA_030613795.1 Helicobacteraceae bacterium | reverse complement strand
ACAGGTATCTCTTCGATCTCTTCAGGCTGAAGGAGTGCAGCGCACACACTTTTTCCCTGTTGTGTGTCATCAAGAAGTTTAAACTGCTCAGAAAGAATCTTCTCTTTGCTTTTCAGATCTTCAAGCTCTTCAACATCATCAGAACTTTTTTGACGCTTTTTGCTCAGCTTTTTGATCTCTTCTTGAAGCGTGGTCAGGTCACCGCGCACTTGTGCATAAGCGACGTGTGAACTGTAGCTTTTTTCCCACACATTGTCTTTTGCCAACTGCCGATTGATCTCATCGAGTTCATCTTGAAATTGTGCAATAGTGTGCATTCGCTTTTCACGGATAAGACGTTCATTCTCTGCTATTGATGCATTAATAAGCAACTCTTGTGCTACGCGGTCATCTTCACTGTTGTTGGCAACAATTTCGACTGTACTAGGCACAGCCCAAAGGGATACCTGAAGTAAAACAACGGTGAGAAATAGTCGCAAGCTAGTTAACTGCATATTGTTTTAACACCTTTTTAATAATAGATTCATCGATTTCGTCTGTGATCTCCACATCGCCCAATGATTTAGGAATAATAAACGTAATTGCGCTGTCAGCACTCTTTTTGTCTAGATAAAACGTCTCATAAAAACTGTCAACGTCTTTGATCTCATAGGTGGTTGGCAGTTCATAACGCTCTAAAAGTGCTTTAACACGTGTAGCTTCTTCATCACTCATCCAACCGAGTTCAACAGCCGTATCATTTGCCATCATCATACCGATAGCAACCGCTTCACCATGTAAAAAGCCCGTGTAGTTCGTCTCATTTTCAATGACGTGTCCAAAGGTGTGTCCATAGTTAAGAGCAGCTCGCAGGCCTCTCTCTTTTTCATCTTGTGCAACCACCCACGCCTTTGTCTGAACCGACTTGGCCACAGCATCGGAGAGCTGCTTTTCGTCACTAAGATCAGCCTCTTCCAGCCAGGCAAAAAAATCAGCATCAAAACAGACTGCCATCTTGATGACTTCTGCGACACCGGCTGCAAATTCACGTTTTGGCAGCGTTTTCAGAAAATGGGCATCGGCATAAACAGCTTGCGGTTGGTGAAAAGCACCCACTAAGTTTTTACCGTACTTATTGTTAAACCCGGTCTTGCCGCCGACACTGGCATCAACCTGTGCCAACAGTGTCGTCGGGATCTGTACAAAATCGATACCACGTTGGTAGATACTCGCTGCAAACCCCGTCATGTCACCTATAACACCACCGCCAAAGGCGATAAGAAGTGAGTTACGGTTGAAACGTGCTTCAAACATCCCCTCCAAGATCATCTCAATACTCTGCCAGTTTTTGTACTCTTCACCATCAGGTACCGTGATGACATGTATCTCTTTAGCCTTGATCTTTGATAGTAAATACTCAAGATGAAGTGCTGAAACAGTCGGGTTTGTCACAATAGCGACCTTGGTATCGAAACTGAGTTCAGGCAACGTGTCTATAGTGACTTGATAGGAGAGATCGATCTCTTTTTTAAGGTTGATATCGATGATCATTGAGAGGTTCCGTTATTATATTTATTTCTAAGGGCACCTCTAATAACCCTAGTTAGCCTCAGCAACACAGAGAAATTCATAATCAAGGCGGTACTTTGAAAGCCTAGCCGTAGCTAAACTAAGAAGTACCAACGTAGAGTATGTGTTTCTCTGTATTGCCCGCAGGGAGGCAAAGAGAGAGGCAGTCTTGCACAAAATTTTCCATCCTCGTAGCTATGGCTATGACTCAAAAAAAGTTTTGCACAATCTCACCTCTCACTTTACCTCATGAGGCGGACTAGGGTTATTAGAAGTGCCCTAAGATAATACTTTACAGCAACTTAAAAAACAGTGAATAAATGGGAGCTTAGAAAAGCTTTTTACCGAGTGTGCAATCAGCGCACACATAGCACTAGATCTTTATCGGGAAAAAGAGCTGGTGGTAGCGGTTTAGACGGTGATAGAGTTCTTCAATATCAGTTGAAAATATTGTCGAACTTTTGCCCTGCAGAATCTTTTCAGTAAAAGGGATACACTGCAGAAAATTTTCACGTTTTGAGAGTTTACGGATAGGGTTATCATGATGAAAATTGACATGAATATTTTTCGAGAAGATAGCAGAGAGGTTTTGATAGTGTTCGATGATCTCATCTTGTTCACTGCTCTCTTCCTCTTCATTTTTCAAAAGTTCAATGTTGTACCCCATCTGCGATGAGAAGTCAAAGACAGTGGTTGAGATCTTCTCAAGATCTTTATTGTCATTCAAGACGATCACGGCATCTTTGATCTTTTCGATGGAACGTTCGGCAAGGGAGAGCACCGGTACATTTGCATCAAAAAGGATCTCACGCATCTTATCTTTAGCAAACAGGTATGATGAGACCATGATAAGACCTACATCGTACTGTTTGACATCATTTAAGACCACATCCTCAATATAGCTCTGTTGGTAGTCGATATCGACAACAATATTTTCACTGCGTCTGCTTTTGATCTTCTCTAATAGAGCAAGATCACTCGGGTTACAGACCTTAATGATCAAGCGATTACTGAATTTCTCATGCACTGCGATCGCTTTATCAACCAGATAGGTTATCTCTTTGACATCATCTTTGATCATATCTACAAACAGGTAGAGGTTCGTTCCGAAAGGTTGTGGGAATTGACCGATCTCTCTTTTGATGGCACGGTATACCGAGTTAAGAACAGACGGTTCGCCAACCAAAAGTAGTTGGTCATTTGGATGGATCATCTTCCTGTCATCAGGCAAGATAAGTTTACCCCCGCGATAGATGCCGACAATGCGCCACTGTTTCTGCTCGATCACACCGACATGTCGATAGACAAATGAGCTTCCAAACGGGACCAACACATCCATGATCTCGCCCTCGCCCAAACCGACGTTCTGTGCGACAACAGGCACATTTGGCAGGTAGTCGAACATATGTGACGCAAGGATCTCGGTGGTGTTGATCTGCACCACATTGTACTCTTTAAGATCCATCGCCCAATGATCGATAACAATAATACGGAGCTGTTTTTTACTTATACGAATATTGGCAATGGTATGCTCAATATCCGCAGGGTTTTTCATGGCAATAAAGACTTGGACAAACTCCATCTTCAAGACATTAGAGAGTTTATAAAGACTGGTCGGATCAAATTCAAAAAACTTAAAACGCGACGCCGGTGCGTTCTCAAATTCGTCAGCCTTGGTTTGAATGACATAGTAAAGGTTATCTTTAGCAAAAGTATCAATAGCACGTTGGACAAAGTTGTGCCCAATCTTACTGTCGCTGATAATCAAAATCTTTTTCATACACACCAATCTCTATTTTTCTGACGTGATTGTATCATATTGCAGTCTCTTGAATAGAATGTGCTAAAATCACATCATTATTTTAAGGTATCAATTGAGACCTCTGAATAAACCTGACGTTCTCAGCAAAAAGAGAAATATGCTAGTACAAGGCGAAAGTATGCAGGAGCTACTGGTAGCTTCAAGTGCTTTTAACGCAGTAATAGCGTGTTTCTCTTTTTGCCCTACGGGAGAGCTTTACAGAAGCGATCTTGCACATAAAGAGCTAAAGCTCAATGCAGGGTGGCACTAAATGCCACATCGTGAAATTTTCTATCCTCGTAGCTATGGCTATGACTCAAGAAAAGTTTTGCACAATCTCACTTCTGTAAAACCCTCTGAGAATGTCAGGTTTATTCAGAGGTCTCAATTACCTTTATATGGAGATCTATGGAATTCACCCTTGAAGCCCAAAGCGGTAAGGCACGTGCCTGTACCATCAAAACAGCTCACTCAACAATCACAACACCTGTCTTTATGCCGGTAGGCACACTCGGTTCGGTTAAAGCACTGGACATGGCGGACATGCACGACCTGCTTGGTGCCGAGATCATTCTTGCCAACACCTACCATATGTACCTTCGTCCCGGTGATGAGACTGTTAAGAAGATGGGAAAACTTCATAAATTTACCACCTACCCTAAAAGCTTTTTAACGGACAGCGGCGGGTTTCAGGCATTCAGTCTGAGTGATATCTCCAAAGCAGATGCTGACGGCATCGAATTTCGCAGCCATATTGATGGGTCTAAACACTACTTTACACCTACAAAAGTGATCGACATCCAGCACAACCTCGGTTCTGACATTATGATGATCTTAGATGACCTTGTTGCCCTCCCCGCAACACAAGAGCGCATCAAGCTCTCTATCGAACGCACGACAGAGTGGGCAAAACAGTCTATTGATTACTTTCGTCAAAAGCAGCAAGAGGGTGTTGGTGTTGAGCAAAACATCTTTGCCATAATCCAAGGGGGAACGGACAAGGCTTTTCGCACCAAGTCCGCAAGAGAGCTTTGCAGCTTAGATTATGACGGTTTTGCTATCGGCGGTCTCTCCGTTGGTGAGGCAAACCAAGACATGTATGACACAGTTGAACATACCGTGCCCTATATGCCTGAGGATAAACCGCGTTATCTTATGGGGGTCGGGACACCTGAAGACCTGGTTGAAAATGTCGAACGCGGCATAGACATGTTTGACTGTGTTATGCCGACGCGTAACGCACGTAACGGTACCCTCTTTACCTCGTTTGGCCGCATTAACATAAGAGGGGCAAAATTTAAAGAGGACAGTGCCCCTATCGATCCTGAATGTGATTGTCTCACTTGTACACGTTACTCTCGTGCTTACTTGAACCACCTCTTCCGCTCTCGGGAGATCACCTTCTTTCGTTTGGCAACGATCCATAACTTGCACTACTACCTGACACTGATGAAACAGATGCGCCAGGCCATTTTAGAAGACAGATTTCAAGAGTTTAAAAAGGAATTTTATGCAAAAAGAAGCTAAAGCACCTATGACACTCGGTGTCAACATCGACCATATCGCCGTACTGCGAGAAGCACGCAAGATCAACGACCCTGACCCGCTGATGGCGCTGGCTGTCTGTGCGCAAAACGGCGCTGACCAGATCACCATTCATCTTCGTGAAGACCGTCGCCACATCCATGATGAAGACGCTAAAAAGATCATTGCCTCTTCACCTATCCCGGTCAATCTTGAATGTTCTATCAACCCTGACATCATCGACATTGTCTGTGAGCTCAAACCCCACCGGGCTACGCTTGTACCTGAAAACCGTGCAGAAGTGACAACAGAAGGCGGCCTTGATGTCATCGGCAAAAGCGATGCCATCAGCGATGTCATTGAACGTCTGCACGAGGCCGGCATCGAAGTCTCACTTTTTATAGACCCGGCTATCAATGCTGTAGAACAGAGCCACGCACTTGATGCAGACATGGTTGAGCTTCACACCGGTCACTTTGCCAACATCTATGCCATGTTGAACTCAGCCTTGCCGCACTCCCATCACACCATCAAAGAGCTTGAGCTTCCCCGTGATGAGTTAAAAACTAAACTCGAAGCCTCTATAGACGCCATCAACTCCAGTGCTTATCATGCCAAATCTATTGGTCTGGAAGTTGCTGCCGGACACGGGCTTAACTACCAAAATGTTACACTAATGACAAACATCGAGGCCATTACAGAACTAAACATCGGTCAAAGCATCATCGCGCGTTCTGTCTTTAGCGGTCTTGCAGATGCCGTCAAAGAGATGAAGCAGTTATGCCAACGCTGACACGTCCCCGTGTTGCCATCAGTCTTGGTGACATTAACGGTGTTGGGATCGAGATCGCACTAAAAGCGCACCAAGAGATCTCAAAACTAGTCTCCCCTGTCTATTGCATCAACAGAACTCTACTGAATAGTGCAGCACAACTGCTAAATGTTGAGATACCTGACGATTTTGAGCTATCAGAAGTGGGCGACGCAGTTGAGATAGAGCCGGGTCTGGTTTCTGAGAGGTCGGGTGAGTTCTCATATCACTCTTTTTTACACGCTATAGAGCTTGCAAAAACAGATAAGTTTGATGCTATTGTCACACTGCCCATCCATAAAGAGGCCTGGTCTCTTGCAGGTATTGACTATAAAGGACACACCGACATGCTTCGTGACATCTTCCAAAAAGATGCCATCATGATGTTAGGCTGTTCAGAGCTGTATGTTGCTCTTTTTACCGAGCACATCCCTCTTCAAGCCGTTGCAAGTACACTGACACTGCAACGCCTGATCAGCTTCTTAGAGGATTTTCATCGCGCTATCGGAGACCATGAAATTGCTGTTTTAGGGTTAAACCCGCATGCTGGAGACAACGGTGTACTGGGAGATGAAGAGGAGATCATCGCAGAAGCGATTGCGTCGTTAAACGAAGCCTTGGGTAAAAAAATATTTGTAGGTCCTGTTGTCCCTGACATCGCATTCACACCCCATTTCAGAGAGCAGTACACCTACTTTGTCGCTATGTACCATGACCAGGGACTTGGGCCGCTCAAAGCACTCTATTTTGATGAGAGTGTCAACATCTCACTCAACCTTCCAGTTACTCGAACATCTGTTGACCATGGAACCGCATTTGACATTGCCTATAAAGGCAAAGCTAAAACACTCAGCTATATTAATGCCGTAAATGCAGCTTTAGAGCTCATTAAAGCAAAAAAAGAGTCATAAAAACATGTTTACCTCTCTTTACAAGATATAAAAAAAAGTGATATATATGTGACATAATCTTCCTATAATTATATTATAAAAAGTAATTTAAGGAGTTGATTATGCTTAACCCGTTAGAGTCTATAACCTACCTTATCAAAGTGCAACAAGCCATTCTAATCAATAACAAAGAGTGCTGTTACGATGAGATCATCGCTCAAACCACAGATCTTGATAAAGCGGTGGATCTAGCCAACACAATGAACGGCAAAATAGAAAAACACACTGAACCGCTTAACAACTTCTTAGAAGAGTAATTCGAACAGTACAACTAATACATAAAGGAACATCTCGTTTGCCATCGGGCACTGAACTCTTTTTTATAGAGACTGCTGATCCAACCTGGTGTCAGTAATTTACATCTTATTAACCTTATGTGTCTATACTTAATATATAAAGGATAGAATATGTTCTCTGAACCAAATCTTTTTGGAATACATAAAAGTATCTTCCTCTCAACAATCTTAATTCTAAACCTCAGTGCATCCCCCATCACTTTTAATGATGCTGCCGAAATCACACAACGGACTATGCCGGCTAACAAACAGATCATCCTCTCTTATCACACCGCTATCCAAGAGGCGACTAAATCCATCGTCTACATCTGGACTACACATACCCCATCCAAAGAGATGCAGCAGATGCACCCTTTTTTCGAACAATTCTTTGGTCAGGGTAGAGGACCACTGTACTCCGAACCACGACAGGGTCTCGGTTCTGGAGTCATCATCACTGATGATGGTTACATAGTCACCAACAACCATGTAATCGAGAATGCAGATGAGATCACCGTACAGATCGATGGCGACACGGCTGCCTACAGAGCAGATGTCATCGGCAAGGATCCAAAGTCTGACCTTGCAGTTATTAAGATCAACGTTGAAAAAAAACTATCACCTATTTTGATGGGGCATTCAAACAATTTAGAGATCGGAGATGTTGTTTTTGCGATAGGCAATCCTTTTGGTGTCGGCCAAAGTGTGACACAGGGAATTATTTCAGCCCAACATAAAGACAGTGTCGGCATAAACGAGTATGAAAACTTTATTCAGACCGACGCCTCGATCAACCCGGGAAACTCCGGCGGTGCTTTAGTTGACAGCCGAGGTGCCCTTATCGGGATCAATTCCGCCATTATGACCAGAAGCGGCGGAAATATCGGTATCGGTTTTGCTATTGAGGTCAATATGGTACGCAACATCACCAAACAGCTGATCGAATACGGCACGATCAGTAGAGGCTATCTTGGTGTCTCTATTGCTGACCTCAATAAAGAGTTGCGAAAACTATACAAAAACTCCAAGGGGGCTATGGTCATAATGGTCTCACCTGACTCACCGGCTGAAAAAGCCGGTTTACAGCGCGGTGACCTTATTACCAAGGTCAATAAAAAAAGAATTGATAGTGCCGCAGCGTTGAAAAACAGTATCGGGCAGTACAAACCTGGTTCAACTGTTGCTATTACATTTGAAAGAGATAGAAAAAGTCAGATAGTTACGCTTAAACTCGATGACCTAAACAAAGGCGCTATTGACACCCAAACAGATGAAGCTTTATTAGAAGGTCTACAGTTGAGCAACCTTGATGCAAAGACACGTTACAACTATCGTATTCCGGATGATATCGAAGGTGTATTGATTACAGAGGTCGATGTTGAAAGCGAAGCCTATTATCAGAATATTCGTCGTGGTGATATCATCATGCAGGTCGAGAAAAGTCTAACCCCTGATCTCTCAACACTAAAAAAAGTACTTAAAAAGTACAAAAACGACTATAAACGTGTCTATATCAATCGCCGCGGACACATCTATGTCACTGCGCTCAAATGATAGTCTCTACATTTAGGGATGCCATTTATTAACAATACAGATACTAAGTTGAGTTAGGTTTTCAGAAGTTTCAATTAGTTGAAGATATATTTTTTAGTGCGGGATGAGGGAAGTGATCACAACCAATTCCCCTTTTGAGATCTTTACTTACGAACAATCTCACCTTTTAATGAGTAAAGAATAGCAAGAACATCTTTATATGTCTCCTCACTCAGTCCATGATCTTTTATAGCTTTCATCGTATCATCGACCACTGCAAGGAACTCTTCTTCGCTGACGTTCATACCTTTATGCGTCTCTTCCATACTTCTACCCGTGTATTCACCCGGACCACCAGAGCCTACAGTGAAAAATTCAACTACTTTCTGTGCAGTTGCATCTAAATCCTCAATATTTTCATACCGTGTTTTAATAGTAGGATTAGCCAAGTGGTTAGCAACCACAGATTTCACTATACTGGTTACACCATCTGCACCGCCAAGTCTGTCAAATAATAAGTCAGACATAATATATCCTTTTACAATCAAGGGCTGCATGAGGTATCAAAGTTGTTGCCGCAGTCCAAGACAACAACCTCTCAACACGCCATCCATCAAACGATCAATACACGATGATAGATATAAACTAAACTAGTTTATGACTTTTATTGATAAATATAACTTATTGATTTATATTAATATTTCTTTCTATATAACAATAAATAACTACATACAGGTGGGATTTTTACGTAAGGTCTTTTACTACGTGGAAGTGAGATCTAAGAACTGTTGTTTCAACACCGGGACCTTGCGGGGATCGACTTTATTGCGATCTCAAGCAGTAAGTGTCATAGGCAATAAGTATTGAGTCAATGACTATTATGGAGAGAAGATGGCTATGTCATCTCTCAAACGGAGCTTTTGCGTTTTGATACTCTTCTAAGCTGATACAGCCGTCACTGTTTGTATCTAACATGCTAAAGCGCTCTTTTTTGAAAAAGGCGATCATCTCATTTTTTGTAATCTTATCTGTGTGAACACCTGCCATCTCTGCAAAGTCTGCCTCTTCTTTTTGTAACATCTCCTCTTTCGTCACCACACCATCTTGGTTGGCATCATAACGGGTAAAGATATCTTGCGCCATAGAAGGGGCAAATTCGGCAAAGCGGCTCTCATTGAACTCTGAGAGTGTTACGTTGCCGTCACCGTTGTCATCAAACTTCTCAAAACGTTTATTGGCAAAGGCCATGTACTCTTTTTTATCAACAAAACCGTCACTATTATCGTCGATCTTGTCAAACATATAGCCTATTGGTCCGCCTGCTTCTTGCAATTTGACACCGGGTCTAGCACAACCGCTTAGTAATAACACGCTTATGGCGGCTACTCCTAATAGTTTAACATTTATAGATATTTTCATCACTTCTCCTTAGTACGAGTTTTGACAAACATCTCCACGAGAGGCACGATTGCTTTTAAAGCACTAAAGTCACGGTTGAAGACAGAACTTATGCCGCTGCTCACCTTTGAAAAGCTCTCTCGGATCTCTGAAGCTTCTTGCTTGATCTCATCAAATTCACCAGAGAGCTCTTTTAGAGCATAGTCCCGTATCTCATTGATTGCTTCAGCTTCACTGCCTAACTCTTGGCGTGATGCCAAAACAAAAAACAGTATGGCCAGTGCAAGATCGACGCCCGTAAGAATGAGAGCAGCATGCATAGGTAAAAAGCTTTCTACCAGATAAAGGTATGCACTGGTATTAAGCATCACCAAGGTTGCTAAAATAGCTAAAATTGCTATAGTCGTCAAAATAACTTGACGTCCTTTTTTACGCATCTCTAATTTCAGAAGTGCTTTTTCACTGCGAAGAAGAAGGTTGAGTTTGTTGCTAAGTTCTTTATTCATCACTATCCCCTACTTCGAAAGAAAGATGCGACCAAAAAGTGCACCCGCAGCAAAGATCGCCACAGCCGTCACCGGCGACATGTTCTCATAATCATCTTTCATTCTATCAAGGATCTCGTGGACCTTGTCCTCAATCTCACCTTCCATGTTATGCACACCTTCGACCAAGGTATCCAGTGCAGCATCTTCTTCGATCTCTTCCGGAGCGCTTTGGACATCCTCTTTTTTTAGACGTTCAACTTCTTCACGGAGATACTTG
>JAUWLG010000191.1 GCA_030613795.1 Helicobacteraceae bacterium | reverse complement strand
TATTGTGTGTTTTCTAGGTCCCAACTTGGTTCGTAACGGTCTGGAAACTTAGAGTCCAAAATAGGTTTACCAAAGACATCTCTAGGGCGGTAATCACTACCAAAGGCTGGTTCGATCTGCAGACGCGGTTCGTGGATGATGATAGCGGACAGTCCGTAGTCACCAAAATAGTAATCGAGCTTGGTCATAGTCTCAGTTAGACGAAGGTCCTTGATGTCGACCATACCCGGTTCACGGTTATCAAGAGGGTTGATGATATCTGTGATACGTATAGAGTCTGACTTACCCCAGATGACGATCTGACGACCGATCTTTAGGTCAACAGATGAGCTCAGAGTTCCTTGGATGTAGGCATCTTTGATGTCATAGAAACTTTCATAAGTATCAAGAACATCCTCAGTATAACCGTCACGTCCATTAATGGCCCATGAAGCATCATACCAACCCATCACCTCGAAACGAGACTTCCAGTTATCAGAGTGTCTCATCTCAAGAGCAAGGTTGAGCTTAGTTCTGGCACGAGAAAGACCGCTAAAGTCCATTGGCTCATCAGGTGCCACAAAGGCAGATGCATCACTTTGAGCATAGTTATATGCCCCTAAAAAGCTAAGGTAACCGCTAAAAGCATACCAGTCGTTTCCGCTCTCTTCTTCAATAGCGGTCAGATCAACACTCTCTTCGTCGTCAAAGCCATCAAGGGCCTCTTCGTCAAGCCCAGATGATGGCTCATCGTCGAAACCGCTTAGTGCTTCTTCGTCGAGACCTGTTTCTGTAGTGGGCTCATCAAAGCCACTCATAGCATCATCAAGGTCATCAGCAAAAGTGACACCGCTTGTAAGCAGCAATCCTGCTAGAACTAAAGAGAGTGAACGCATCTAGATACCTTTTTCGATCTGTCTTACAGTGAAGAAGTTGTCATCAAGATTTTGGTTAAACTTGACGTCGTCGAACTTCAAGATAGTTGTATGAAGGGTCCTCTTCCCTTTTTTAGTCTTCATCTCGATCTCAGTTGCGACCCAGATACCATCGATCTTCTCAAGTTTTTTAACATCCATGTACTTCTTTTTACCGCCATCAGCCATAAAGTGCAGGGCACGAATAACGACGAAGTTGTCTTGACGTACAAACATATATGACTTGGTATAGCCTGTCTCATCAATGATCTTCTGGTTCTTGGGTTTTGACTCGATGACCCATACTTTGTGTGCGCCTACTTTTGACTCTTTAGCAAGTTTGTAAGTATAATCTTCGATAGTACGGCTTGTCATATCAGAGTAAGTGAAGTCAGAGCCCATAAATGAAGCACTTTTGTCACTGGAGGCGATACGCTTTGACTTTTTAAGCGCCGGTAGGTAAAGCCACTGATCATCATCTTTGGCACCATCATCATAGTCATATGTTAAAAATGCCGTGTTTTTGATGTCACTAGGACTTAAAAAGAAGATAGCACTGTAGGTGTCTTTACCAAAGTCTTTAGAGTACTTTTTCATGTCACGAACGCGTTTGTTTTTATGTTTGTCGATCAAGATCATCTTCATCGTACCGATGCCGTTGTCGCCTTCGTCACGAGTGTCGACTTTGTTGACGATCTCGTCAACGCTTAGGCTTGCAAACAGGGCAGCTTGTGCCAGCAGTAGTAGTAGTAATTTTTTAAGAATCGGCATTTAGTGCCTCCCTGTATTGTAATTTATTACTTATCATCATAATGTCTCCTTGTGACCTTTATAAAGTAGTTTCATCAGTGCCGGTGCCAGGACGAAGTCAGCAAGCAATGCCACGATGATCGCAGTTCCGGCTAATAGACCGAAGTTAAACAGATTGGCCATACTGGCAAACAGATAGACATAGAAGCCGATACTCAAGACGATAGTGGTGATCAACATCGCACGTCCGCTTCCTGTCAGGGTAAGACGAACTGACTCATCCACACATTTTCCTTCATCATAGAAACGTCTGAAGTTGTGCATAAAGTGGACGTTGTCATCAACCGCCAGACCGAGGACGATGGTTCCGACCAGCATCGTAAACAGATCAAATGGAATGTCGAAGATAACCATAAAGGCGATGACAAAAAAGACCGGGAAGAGGTTAGGGATCATACTGACCAGTCCCAGCTTGATATTACCGAGTAACATCATCATCATAATACCAATTAAGACAATAGCAATGGCGTAACTCTCACCGGCACTGGTAATAGCTGCCGTGATGGTGTCAGCAAGCAGCGGGATCATCCCTGTAAGCTGCACCTCAACGCCTGCCGGAAGTTTTTTCTCAAGTTCAACCTTAAGATCTTCCAACATGCCGTGATACTGAACGGCATCAACCCAAGGCATTTTAAGTGTCATGCGGGCTTTAGAGAACTGTGAGTCAACAAAGTCTTCAAGGTCATCACTGCCGCTGTTCTCAAAGAGTAGGATCTCCTGGGCGATCAGGTCAGGGTCTTTGGCAATGTCATAGTAGGCATTGTCATTGGCATGAAGTGCCTTGTGGATCTCTTTCATAACATCCACAATACTGACGACCTTACCGACAAAATAGGCATCGGTTGAGATGGTCTCTGCATATTGAGAGACCTCTTCAAGGCTTTTTAGAAGTTCATAGTCATAAAGACCGTTCTCTTTTTTAGTGTCGATGATCACCTCTAGAGAGATCGTACCACGCATCTCCTGGTCGATCTTCTCTGTCGCCACACGTGCCTCGTTGTGCTCAGGCAACCAGGTAAGAGGGTTGTGTGAATACTTCATCTGTGTTGCCAGAGCAATAGTGATCGCAATCAGTGTCAATGAACCGACAACGATAGGTTTTGCATTGACTTGTGAAAAGTCTGCGATCTTCTCTAGAAGACGTTCTAAGAAGTCTTGGTGGTTTACGCTGACGTAGGCCTTGCGTTTAAGCGGGAAGATGGCGATAAGGACAGGCAGAAGGATCATACTGACAATAAGCGCGATAATAACACCGGCTGCCCCGTAGACACCAAGGTCTGAAACAGGCGCGACCTTAGAGAAGGCGAATGAACCGATCCCCGCTGCTGTGGTCAACGAGGTCATGATGATCGCAAGCCCGGAGTGGTGGAGAGTGTAGGCGATAGACTCTTTTTTGTTGCCATATTTGTCGAAGTGGTGAAAGAAGATCGCCATGATATGAATAGAGGTTCCGACACCGACCGCCAAAATAAATGATGGCAGGATCTGCGTAGGGATCTTAATAGGCGTACCGAAAAATGCCATAAGTCCAACCGTACTTAAAACAGAAAGAATAACGGCTAACAGTGGAAAAACAACACCTGAGACACGTTTGAAGAGCAGTGATAAAAGAATGATGATAGAGAGAAGAATAAGAGCGTTGAACTTCTTGATGTCACTCTGCATAGAGCTTTTCAGCGTCTCAGTAACACTTGGACTACCGGCGATGTTGATCTGGAAGTCATCACTTTTATATTTCTCGACAACCTCACGAACTTTGTGGACCATCTCAGCCATCTCAGCATCCGAGATAAACTCTTGTTCCTCATCATCTTCACTGCTCTCATCCATCTCATCATCAAAGCCCTCAAGCTCACCTACCTCTTCAACGCCTATAGAGGTGTAAGTGTTGGCTTCCAAGACGATAACAGTAAAGGTACCATCGCTGTTAAGAAGAAGGTCTTTGTACATTGGATTGACAAAAGCAAGTCTCTTCTTTTCTGCTAATGCCTGCTCATTTTCAGGCCACTGTTCAAAAAGGTCTTCGACCAGGAGGTTCTCTTCGTCACCCGTAGTATTACGCGCGTTGATAAGAGAGGTGATGTCATTTAGGTAAGGAACATCGTCTTTCAGCGCATTGTGCAGCTCTTTGAGTTTAGTAAGGTTCTCAAGTTCAAAGATACCATCTGTTTTAATGGCAACAACGATCTTCTCATCATGACCGAACTGATCCTGGAACTTGTCGTAAGCGACACGGACGGGGTCATCTTCGCGAAGAAAGCCTTC
>JAUWLG010000213.1 GCA_030613795.1 Helicobacteraceae bacterium | reverse complement strand
GTACCAGATGTGGAAGGCTCCCAAAAACTTTATGATGAGGTACATGCTAATGATGACGGGTATGGCTCTCATGTGACCGCCTTTGCACCGCACTTTATTACGGCTGAAAACACAGCGAAGATAAAAAGTGAAGTGAACCTTATTATCACTGCGACGATGATCTTGCTGCTGCTCTTTTACGCCTTTACCTTACGTGACTTTAAAGTACTCGTTTTAACCTCAATAGCACTGGGTTCTTCTCTTTTTGTAGGATTGTCTGCTGTGACATATCTCTTTAGAGATGTCTCTATCTTTACCCTTGCCTTTGGTTCAGGAATCGCGATGATGGCGGTGGACTACTTTTTCCACTACTATTTTCATGGATTTTACAGTGCCAAAGTGAAGAGCCGAAAGAAAGTCTTTTATGCCTTTTTAACAACAGTGAGTGGTTTTGGTATTCTCTACTTCGCGGACTTCCCGTTGATCCAACAGCTGGCTCTTTTTGGTATTGCCGCTCTCTCTTTTTCCTATTTTCAATTCAGCTTTCTTTTTGCATCGTGGCAATTTGAGCCAAAAGAGAAACGCATTAGATTACGGGCTATTTCTAAGGGCTTTATCAATTCAAAAATTGTTTTGATCGTCTCACTGCTACTGCTTGGATTTGCTCTTTCGAAACTCCACTTTAGCGGTGATCTCCGTCAACTTGACTATCAAAATGATAAACTTTTAACACTGCAAGAGAAAATTAAAACAGGTGCTTCTGACGAGCGTGCCGTTTTAGTTTATGGGAGCTCTGTGGATGAACTGCTGGAGAAGATGGAATATATCCAAAAAGAGCAGGATTCCTTTCGCTCATTAGCCAAGATAAGCCGATCGAAAGAGAGGTTTGATAATTATCTTCAAACGCTTAAAGAGATTGATTTTACTATCTTGCGAGAAGAGTTAGAACGTGAAGCTACAAAGATCGGTTTTCGTGCTGGAACCTTTAGTGGTGCCTATGCGTTTATCAATGATGTGCATTACTCTAAACCAGACCTCACAATTGCGAAAGCCTTGGGTTTTGAGACCTTGCAACTGGATGATGGACGGTGGATGAGTCTAGCCTTTATAGACGCGAGTCAAAGTAAGACACTTCATTACGGTAATGAGCTTGTTTTGTTAGAAGCCTCAACGCTGCTGCAAAAAGGGGTGGAGGATGTTTTAGAGCAGTTGGTCTTGATTGCTGCATTGACCTTTGGTCTTATAACACTCTTGCTAATAGTGCTGCTGAAAAAAAGAGCCCTGGTCGCAATGAACTATGTCCTGTTTCCTCTTGGTGTCATCGCTTTGGTCTTAGCCCTCATCGGTTCATTCTCAGTGATGCACCTCTTTGCCCTTATCATCGTGATGGTAGCAGGCATAGACTACGGCATCTACATGAGTGACGTCCAAGAAGAGACAGACGAAGCGATCTACTATGCAATGCTGACCACTTTCGCAGGTTTTGGGATCTTTGTCTTTAGCCATATCGGTGCACTGCATCACATCGGTCTCGTCATAGCACTGGGTATTGTCTCGACCTTTATTCTACAAACAGTTCAAAAACGCTTTTATTATTAAAATTAGAACACCTTCTATACCTCTCTATAAGCAATCTTGTAATATAAATATTACACTTAAGAAATAAAGTAGTATTCATGAATATCATCCATATTGACAATGCCGGAATTAGAAATGACACAACACTCTCGGAGATCCAAGAGAAACAAGAGATCTTGGCAACAGAAGAGGCGACCTTTAGTGCTCATACTAAACCTGAACTTTTTGGACTTTTGCATAAGGCGATAGAGCTAGGGGTGACACCTGTTCTTTTTGACAGCAAGATCGACACCATTGCTCAACGTGTCAAAGAGTTGGGGATAGGTTCGTATGATAAAAAGAGTGAAGTGTCTGCTCTACCTTCCTCGGCGTATGCACTCTTTTTTACTTCGGGGACAACGGGCGTGCCAACAGGGGCAATAAAAAACAGAGAAAATGTTGAAGGTGAGCTTGATGCACTGCAGGCGCTTTTTGAACCAGAGAACTTTGAACGTGTTGTTGTGACAGTACCGTTTATACACATTTATGGGTTTCTAGCAGGTTTGATGTTGCCTAGTCGTTTAGGATGTGAGATACTGCTTAAAGAGGAGTATTACCCGCAAGAGTTGATGGCACTGCATGAGCACAAAAAAACTTTAGTGGTGACAAGTCCTGTATACATCAAAGCGCTGCTGCGGTTGAAGCGTGATCATGATCTTAATAATGTGACTTTTTTATCATCAACAGGGCTATTGGTCGAAGAGGAAGTAGAACGTTTCGAGAAGCAGTACAACACAAAACTGCTGCAGCTTTTTGGTTCAACAGAGACAGGTGGTGTTGCTATTAAAAGAGGGCTCAATCCTTACTGGGAACCACTCAAAGGAGTTTCTGTGACGAAGAACCATGAGTCACGTATGGTCGTGGATTCGCCATATCTCTCCAGTCACCTTTTTGAAGAGAAGATCACCTTGATGAAACGTCCGTACACAACGACGGATATCATCGAGTTAGAGGGTAAAAAGTTTAAACTTCTCGGCCGTGCCAATGAGATCATTAAGGTCTCAGGTAAACGCATCTCGATCGTAGAGCTCGAAAATATCATCGAAAATGGCTTTGGTGTTGCTGATGCTTTGATCAGTATTCAAAAAGATAGCAGTAGACTTAAAGATGAGAGTCTGGAGATACAGATTGCAGGGCGGAAGATGCCGAGTGAGAGTGAAGTCAAAGAGCTTTTTAAAAGCCACTATCCTGAGATCAACTTCAGTTTTGAACTCTCTAACGTAAAGAGCATTGAAAAAAACAATATGGGGAAAAAGGTACGTAGATGAAAACGCTCCTCTTAACTCTTTTTATCAGCCTAAACCTGTTTGGCGGTGTAGAGAGTTTTGAGAGTTTTGTGCGTGATGCAACCAGTGATCAAGCACCACCTTCCGCCTCATTCGCTATCTTAAAAGGTGACAAGATCCTTTATGAGAGCAGTTTCGGTTTTAATGACGCTGCTGAGAAGCAAGCGACCTCTTTAGAGAGTGTCTATCATGTTTTCTCTCTGACCAAGATATTGGCGGCAACCGTTGCAATGCAGCTGGTTAATGAAGGGGTGCTCGCCTTGGATGAACCGGTGGAGAAATACTTGCCGCGTTTCAGAGCCAGGTATGATGACAAAGAGGTCACGGTCACGATCTTGAACCTGCTTAATCACAGCTCAGGTATCACGGACCGCTCTTCAGAAGTACGTCCACTGACAGATGACAACTATTATGAGTATGCCAAAGCCAATGGCATTGAGATCGTTGAGTATATAGAGTTACCGTACTTGCCGGGTTCAGAAGCCAAATACTCCAGTGCAGAGTACATCATCTTAAGCCGGATTATTGAGAAGGCGACAGGTGAGGATTTTGGTGAGATGGTGATGGAACGTATTGTCGAACCGGCTCAAATGGAGCGAAGTGGCTTTACGTACACCGAGGCAATGGCCAATGATCAGGTCTATGGTACGATGAAGATGTTCTCGATCGTCGGTATTGCGATGCGAATGTTTATGGACAGTGCCAACAAAGATCATTGGGATGGGACAACGCAGTGGTTAAAACAGTTTG
>JAUWLG010000056.1 GCA_030613795.1 Helicobacteraceae bacterium | reverse complement strand
AAGCTGGAAGCCTTGGCTGACTATGCCATTGAAGAGAGTTACGCTCATCTTAAAGGTAAAGAGGATGCCTACTTTTTGATGTTCGAAGAGTTAGTAGACAGAACAGCACTGCTGCTTGCCAAATGGCAGGGTGTCGGCTTTAACCACGGTGTTATGAATACAGACAACATGTCTATAGCCGGACTAACCATTGACTATGGTCCTTTCGCCTTTTTGGATGACTATGATTTTGACTACATCTGTAACCACACTGATACACAAGGACGTTATGCCTTTGGTCAACAGCCTAATGTGGCACAGTGGAATCTCAGCATGTTGATGAAGGCACTCTCTCCTCTTGTCAATATAGAGCGTATGCAAGAGGCTTTAGGGAAGTATTCCGAGATCTATATGAACTACTATATAGGATTTATGCGTAAAAAGTTAGGCTTGCTTACAACAGATGAAGATGACCTCTCTACCCTGCGCTGGTTGCTTGGTATTATGCAGCAAGAAGGCATCGACTATACCTACTTCTTTAGACTGCTTAGTCGTTTTGACGGTGATAAAACAGCCTTGTTAGAACTGTGTGAGCTGCAACAACCTATATCTGAATGGTTAGACCATTATGAGACACGCTTAGCTAAAGAAGAGTCTACTGCCGAGGATCGCCCCAAACAGATGTTAGCTACAAACCCGAAATATGTTTTAAAAAACTATATGCTGCAGTATGCGATCGATAAAGCTAATCGAGGGGATTATTCTGGTGTTGAAGAACTTCTGACGCTTGCACGTGCGCCTTTTGATGAACATCAGGAGATGGAGAGTTTTGCGGGGATCTCCCCTAATAGCGTGAAGAACTTGAAACTTTCATGTTCTTCGTAAGTTAGTAAGACTCGTTCCCACGCAGAGTATAGGAACGAGTTATTCCTATATTCACAGGAATGAAAGATAGTTATCGATTCACAACCAAAGTATCAGCAATAAGATCATGCAACCCCTGCTTGTTTTTTGTAAAAGCCGCCATAATAAAACCGATCATCAAAATACTCGAAAGATATTTAGAGAAGTAACGGATGGTTGCCTGAGCAAAACTTATGCGATTACCCTCTTTGTCAGTAACATAGATAGCCATAACCCGTTTGCCGACAGTAGCCTGGTTCTCGCCACTCTCTTGCATCGCAAAATAGAGCCAGACCACAACAACGTTTATAAGCATGCCAAAATTACTTACCTTGGCAACACTTTCCGGGTCAGACAGCATGCCTCCGATAAAAAATCCGATAGTGAACATGATGACAAACATGATAATTGTAAGAATGATAGCGTCGATAAAGATAGCAACAGCGCGTTTCATAAAACCTGCGTTATTCATATTGTTTTCCTATGTTGAAATTCGTCCTATTATACATAAGTAATATGAATAATTTTATATGTAACCCTATAAAAAGTAAATTCTCATTTTTACTCTTTTTCAACGAAAATGAATGATATTTTCGCGATAATCATTAACTTTTTTGTAGTAGAAACTACAATACGAATTTACCAATTCAGGCAAAAATATGACAACAATCAACAGAAAAAAGATCTATAACCCAGAGTCAACTGAACATGTTAACGATCGTAAGATCTTTGGCGGTAACCCGACGGGTATCTTTGAACTAAACAATATCAAGTACCAGTGGGCGTACAACCTTTGGGAAGTGATGCTGAACAACACCTGGTTCCCTAAAGAGGTCGATATGACCCGTGACACCAATGACTATAAAAACTTGACAGAGGGTGAGAAAGCAGCCTACGACAAGACACTTTCACAGCTTATCTTTATGGATTCGCTTCAGACAAACAACCTGATAGACAACGTTAACCCGTATGTCACATCACCTGAGATCAATCTTATTTTGGTACGTCAGTCATTCGAAGAGGCCCTACACTCACAGTCATACGCGGTTATGGTCGATTCGATCTCTCAAAATTCTGAAGAGATCTATGAGCTTTGGCGCACGGACATGATGTTGAAGGCTAAAAACGATGCGATTGCGATTAAGTACGAGGTCCTTGCGGAGAACCCGACAGCAGAGAATTTTCTTAAAGCTTGTTTTGCCAACCAGATACTAGAGGGTCTCTACTTTTATAGCGGTTTTGCCTACATCTATACACTTGCACGTTCTGGTAAGATGCTCGGTTCTGCGCAGATGATCCGTTTTATCCAGCGTGATGAAGTGACCCACCTTATTTTGTTCCAAAACCTTATTAACTCACTTCGTCGTGAACACCCGGAACTTTTTACACCGGAACTTCTTGAAGATGTTTATGAGATGTTTAGAGAGGCGGTTAAACTTGAGGCCTCATGGGGTAAATATATCACACAAGGTCAAATACTTGGTCTGACAGATGATATCATTGAGCAGTACATCCAATTTCTTGCAGATGAGCGTCTTCGTGCTGTTAAACTTGAGCCGATCTATAATGTTACCAACCCGATTAAATGGGTCGATGACTTCGCTTCGTTTAATGACCAAAAGACCAACTTCTTCGAAGGTACTGTGGCTAACTACTCTAAAGGGTCTCTAGACTTTGACGACTTTTAAAGAGCGTCCGCTCTGCTCTCTCTCTTTTGTTAGCGAAGGTTATAGCTACGAAGAGAACCTTTCCACCCTTCTCGCTCTGATCAAACAAGCCCCTACTAACGCCATTATTGTTCTACCTGAACTTGCTGTCACTAATTTTGACTATGACCATTTTGAAGCAGCAGCTGCCTATGCAGAGGTTATTACCAACAAACTGTTAGAGGCTGCAGGTGAGCAGATCATTGCTGCAACGATGATAGAGAAGCGTAACGATGATAAGTTCTATAATGTTGCCAAGGTCTTTCATAGAGGTCAAATTGTTCATGAGCAGGCGAAAGTCGAGCTTTTCAAGTTTGGCGGCGAACATGATTACTTTGCTCAAGGTAGTGAGAGTGAGATCACTCTTTTTGAGGTCGATGGACTTAGGTTTGGACTGCTTATCTGTTTTGAAATACGTTTTAAACAGTTTTGGAACACGCTCGAAGGGGCGGACATAATGTTAATTCCAGCACAATGGGGTAAACTACGCACGCAAAACTTTGTTTCATTGACCAATGCACTGGCCATTATAAACCAGTGTTACGTGGTGGCGTCTGACACGAACAACAGTGACACCACTGGTATGAGCGGGATCATCACACCATTTGGTGAAGAGAGTCGAAATGGTGGACAATTCTGTTTGACAGAGAGATATAAAGAAAAAGAGGTGCGTAAGATGCGCCGATATTTGGATGTAGGTATAGTTTGATCGATAAAATAACAGCAATTAAAACAAAACGTATGGCCGATGAGATCGACAGTGTCTTTGAACTCTCCTCTAATGTAAAAGAGGCGATCATTAACACCAACCGCGAAAAGTTCGTTCCCGTCGCTATGCGTCAACATGCGTATAAGTTAGATGCCCTTCCGATAGGTGCAAAACAGTGGATCTCTTCGCCGTTAACAGTGGCTAAGATGACAGAGTATCTTGAACCGGAAGGGGCAGACAGGGTCTTAGAGATCGGCTGTGGAAGCGGCTATCAGGCAGCGGTCTTGTCTCACCTTTTTCGCGGGGTCTTTTCAATAGAGCGGATAGAAACACTGATCGTTGAGGCGAAACAGCGTTTTCGCGAACTCGGTATTCAAAATGTCCACACCCGTACAGATGATGGCCAAAAAGGGTGGATCCAGTATGCACCGTATGACCGTATACTCTTCTCGGCTGCACCGACACATATACCTCAAGTCCTTATTGACCAGTTAGCGCCGCGCGGTGTTATTGTGGCCCCGATGGAAAAGGGCGGTAAGCAGGTGATCACACGCTTTGTCAAGATTGGTGATGAGTTGATCGAAGATGAATTGGAAGTTTGCGAGTTCGTCCCAGTTTTGGACGGTGTTCAACGATAAGTAAATATTATTTAACGTTTCTCTCTCCATTCAGTTGTAATTGGCTAGTATAATAAGATAAATGTTATGAGGTCTTATTATGAAGAATCTTTCTCTTGTCATCTCTTTTCTTCTTTTTTCACAACTTACTCTGTTCGCAACAACACCCTATAATCTTGAAGGTATCAAGGCGCTAAATGTCTTAGTGATCGATCAAAGTGCAACGATCTCTCCAGAGCTCGAAAAGAAGATCTCCGTCGGATTAAAAAGTAAACTGGAAAAAAATGGGATCGCGAGCAAAAAAGATGGTGTCGGTGCTATGTTTGTGAAGATTACCTCTACAAAAATCGGTAAAACAACGGTTGCCTATATCAATCTTGGTATCGGCGAAGAAGCTGAGATAGATCGTTCGCATAAAGTGAAAAGTTTTGCACTGACCTATAGTTTTGATGACATGATAGAGAGTGAGAATATCGAAGCCGATGTTTATGATTCGGTGATGAACTTTTTAATTGACGAGTTTTTGGAGCAGTACCATGAAGATAATGAAGAGTAAGGCAGCAACATGAGTATGCAGAAGATGTGGAATGAGAAGTTCTCCAGAGAGGGATTTTTGTATGGTAAGGAACCCAATGCCTTTTTAGCGGCAAATGAGCATCTTTTAAGCCCTAAAAGCAACATCTTGATGTTAGGTGAGGGAGAAGGTAGAACGGCATGTTTCATGGCTCTGAAAGGTCATGTCGTTGCTGCTTTGGACGCCTCGGATGTCGGACTTGATAAAACAAGAACCTTAGCGAAAGATATGGGTGTTGAGATCGAGATCATACATGCTGATCTGAGTGAGTGGCGGAGTGAAAGGAAATACAATGGGGTTTTGACCTCATTTTTACATCTGCCGGAACCGCTGAGAACAGAGGCCTTTTCTCATGCTTTAGACACTGTAGAGACCGGTGGCTATTTTATGGGTGAGTTTTTCTCCGTGGAACAGCTTTCTCGTGACTCGGGTGGTCCTAAGATGCCAGAGTTGCTTTACACTCTTAAATCGCTCAAAAAGATCTTTGATCGTGATGATGTGAAGATCATCAGACTCGAAGAGTGTGTGGACCACCTCTCAGAAGGCAGCGGCCATCAAGGTGATGCAGAACTGATCCGTGTGATCGTACAGAAATTATAGGGAGAAGCCATGAGTAAGCCATTTATTGAACTACCGAAATTAACACTAAAAGCACTTTTTGAGTACAGTATAGAGAGTTACGGTGACAAGTTGGCGATGCGTGTTGTTGACGCAGAGGGTATGAGCTATGCAGAGTTTGGAGAGAAGGTAAAAGAGGTTCAGTCAATGCTGCGTGACTACGGTATTCGCAAAGGGGACAAGGTTGCGATCTATAGTACTAACACGCCGAACTGGCCGGTTGTCTATTTTGCAGTAACGACCATGGGTGCTGTCATCGTCCCTATCCTCCCGGACTTTCAAACCTCTGAAGCGATGCACATCGCAACTCACGCTGAATGTAAGGCCGCCTTTGTATCTCAAAAACTATTTGACACCATGTTAGATGAGATCCAGCCGCCTGAAATGCGTCTTCTTGTTGTCCTTGATGAGCTAACAGTCTTAGAGGAGCTGTCAACGCGTTCAACCGTCGAGAGAGTCATGCAAAAAGGCGGCGACCACCTTACAAAAGCGATGGAAAAATTGGGAAAAGAGAGTGAGGAGGTGGGCGAGGAGGACCTTGCTGCGATCATCTATACCTCAGGTACAACAGGCAGTTCGAAAGGCGTTATGCTGACTCATAAAAACCTCACCTTTGATGCCACGACCGGTCAATACCTTGTCGACATCTTTCCAGAAGACCGCTTTCTCTCTATTTTGCCTCTTGCGCATACCTATGAGTGTACGGTGGGGATGATCATTCCTATTTTAAATGGTGCATCGATCCACTATATCACCAAACCGCCGACCCCGTCGATCCTGATCAAGGCAATGGCTAAAGTCAAACCTACCTTTATGTTGAGTGTTCCTTTGGTTATTGAGAAGATCTATAAAAACAAGGTACAACCTAATTTCCAGAAAAATTTCTTGATCCGCACATTGTACGCTATTCCATTTGTACGTAAAAAGCTGAACAAGATCGCCGGTAAAAAGCTTATGGAGACCTTTGGTGGTGAGATACGTTTCTTCGGTGTTGGCGGTGGCGGGAGCTCGCCTTATGTCGAGTTCTTTTTACGTGAGGCAGAGTTTCCATACTGTATAGGTTATGGGCTAACTGAGACCGCACCACTGTTAGCGGGAACAAACCCAAGTATCACCAAGTATAAGGCGATCGGTCCTATGATTCCTGGTGTAGAAGCGGAGCTTCGTAACAAAAATGAAGATGGGAGCGGTACCTTGTGGGTCAAGGGAGCTAACATCATGAGAGGTTATTATAAAGATCCGGAAAAGACCGCAGAAGTCATCGATGCAAACGGCTGGTTCAACACGGAAGATATCGGCTATTTTGATGAGGATGGTTACTTTTTTATGAGTGGACGAGCCAAAAATATCATCGTAGGTGCGTCGGGTAAAAATATCTATCCTGAACAGATAGAGGCGGCCATCAATGCACACGAACTTGTTGCTGACTCTCTTGTCTACGATGACAACGGTACGTTAACAGCAAGGATCTATCTTGACCATGAGAAGTTAGACGCTCACTTTGGTGTGACATTTTCGTCTGAGACTAAGGTGCAAGACAAGATCCAGAGACTGTTAGAAGAGATCCGTCTTGGTGTCAATGAGAACGTCTCCTCTTTCTCACGTATTCGCAAGGTGATCGAGCAGCGCGAAGAGTTTGTTAAAACGCCTACGAAGAAGATCAAGCGTTACCTCTATGTTGAGGCGAAAAAGAAGAAGTAGTGCCGCAATCGATTCTTTTTGTCTGTCTTGGCAATATCTGCCGCTCTCCGCTGGCAGAAGGTATTGCAAAACAGATCGCTAACAAACAAGGTTTTGACATTGAAATTGATTCATGTGGAACAGGAAGTTGGCATGTGGGTGAAGCTCCTTGTGTTAATGCAATCCGTGTGGCTAATGAACATGGTCTTGATATCTCGATGCTGCGTGCCAGACAAGTCACAAAACTGGATTTGGAGAAGTTCGAGCTTATCATTGCTTTTGATGACAAGAACATTCGTGACCTTATGGAGATGGGTGCTAAAAATATTCAAAAACTCGGTGCCTATGGTTATAATAGTGAAGATGTGCCTGACCCATATTTCTTTCCCGGATATGAAGGGTTTGACAAGGTTTATGAGATGATCGAGGTTTGTGTTACTAACTTATTAGACGAGAACAGCTAACTTATTTTTATAAACCGTTTTACCACAAAGCAATAAAAATATTTTACACACTAACTATCCTTTTTTAGAAGTGCCTGT
>JAUWLG010000247.1 GCA_030613795.1 Helicobacteraceae bacterium | reverse complement strand
CTTAAACGTTATAGTAAGTTGCATCAGGATGATAAACCACTAAGGTAGAAATAGATTGTCCAGGATGGATTTGGAAGAATATGCCACGTTGAACAAGGGTACTAAATGCACGCTTGTAGTGGATAAAGTAATAATAGAAGACTTTCCTATATATTATAGTAGGTAGCATCTGGGTGGTAAACAACTAATGCGGAGGTTGACTGTTCTGGGTGGATTTGGAAAGTCTCACTAAGTTCTATTCCAAACTCTTCAGGCTTCAACAGATCAAACAGCGGACGATTCAGCTCAAGATCTGGACAGGCTGCATAACCAAAGGAGTATCGGGCACCCTGGTACTTGTTCATCTGCACATCCGAAAGTTTTGATCCTTCGTTATCAGTGATGTTAAGATCGAGACGGATCTGTTTATGGGCTATTTCAGCAAGCGCTTCTGCCAACTCAACACCGAGACCATGCACCATGTAGTACTCGGTGAATTCACCGGCATCATAGAGTGTCTTTTCATATTCGCTCAGCTTAGAACCGGCACTGACACAGGTCATGGCTAACACATCATGGCGATCGGTATGGAAGAAGTCAGAGAGTGCACGGTGCGGCTGTTTGCCTTGACGTGGGAAGGTGAACTGCTTCTCTGCACGACCGATGACATGTTCCAGTGGTTCTTTGTTGATCTCGTCAGGATTACTCCAGCCTTCGCTCTCATCAAATATCAAGAGGGTGTTGTCATCAGAACGCACCGGCCAGTAGCCGTAGATGATGGTTGAGTCAAAAAGTCCTTCTTCTAAAAACTGCTTCTTAAGACGATCAAAGGCTGGCCATAAAACTTCATCCACCTGTTTAGCAGCAGCCTCTTTAGTCATACCTTTACCGTTATAGCCCCAACGCTGTCTAAAGAGCATACGGTGGTTGATCCATTCAAAGGCCATTTCAAGTTGCGCCTCTGTAAGTTCTACAACACGACGCCCCCAGAACGGTGGTGTTGGAACACGTACATCACGGTTAGGCATCTCAAGCTCTTTAAATGGTGGGATGATCACCTCTTTTTTCTCTTTTTTAACCTTCTCTTTCCCCTCTTTACCATGAAGGTCCGTGTCAAAGTTCCCCGCTTCGATACGACTCATAGCGGTTACACCGTCAAAGGCATCTTTACAGTAGAAGATGGGGCCGTCATAAAACGGACGGCAGAAATCATCAATAAAGGTACGGGTCAACGCTGCCCCACCAAGCAAGACAGGGATCTTAATATCTGCTGCTTTCATCGCTTCGAGGTTCTCTTTCATCACCTGTGTCGACTTTACCAAGAGACCGCTCATCCCGATAGCTTGGGCATTTGACTCTTTTAGGGTCTCTATATAGGTCTCTAAAGGGACTTTAATACCAAGGTTGATGACCTTATAACCGTTGTTGGAGAGGATGATGTCGACGAGGTTTTTACCCACATCATGAACATCCCCTTTGACGGTTCCCAAGACAAGTGTTGTATCAACAGCTTTGTCAATCTTAGGAAGATAAGGGTTTAGGTGGTCAACCGTTTTTTTCATGGTCTCAGCACTTTGCAGAACAAATGGCAGCTGCATCTCGCCGGCACCAAAAAGCTCACCGACCACTTTCATGGCATCGATCAAGATCTTATTGACAATGACCTCGGGTTTGATGGTGTGACGTGCTTGTTCAACAAGAGGGATCATACGATCTTTGTCCCCGTCCATCAGAAGCTTTGCGATCTTCTCTTCATCGCTCATTGCCAGGTAGGCTTCATCGATTTCATCACCGCTGACTTTGACATTTTTGTCAAAGTAGTCGATAAACTCGAACAGTGCGGCACCTTCAGGCTTTTTGTCGAAAAGAAGGTTGTTACAGATCTCACGCTCTTCGTCACTGATCTTGTTGTTGGGAATGATGTGTTTGACGTTGATAATAACGGTACTTAGCCCCGCATCGATACAGTGGTTAAGAAAGATGGTATTCAGGTAAGGTCTGGCATCTTTGTCGAGTCCAAAAGAGATGTTGGAGAGACCTAAGGTCGTTCCGACTTCAGGGTGACGAGTGGTCAGTTCACGAATAGCATCAATGGTCTGGATCGCTGCATCACGGTACTCTTCATCACCCGAACCGACGGTAAAGGTTAACAGATCGAAGACAAGGTCTTCAGGGTTTAAACCATGTTTTTCAGTTGCAAGTTGATAGATACGCTCGGCAATCTCGATCTTTCGTTCAGCTGTCTTCGCCATACCGACTTCGTCAATGGTAAGACAGACAAGAGAAGCGCCGTACTTTTTAGCCAGTTGACAGATGACATCAAACTTCTCGATGCCGTCTTCGAGGTTGACCGAGTTGATGATGGGCTTACCGCCGATAAGTTTGAGTGCGGTCTCTATGCCCGTTGTCTGTGTCGAGTCAACCATAAGAGGCAGAGGGATCTTCTGGGCATAAAGCGATGCCACTTCGTTCATGTCTCTTGTCTCATCACGACCGGCAAAACCGACTGAAAGATCGATAGCATGAGCGCCCGCACGTACTTGCTGCTGCGCAACACTGAGTGTACCCTCATAATCTTCGGCTAAAAGCAGCTCTCTAAACGCTTTGGAACCGGTAGCATTGGAACGCTCCCCTATAAGCAGCGGTGCCGGGTCTTGAACCAGTGGGGTTGTGTTAAATAGTGATGCTAAGGCAGTAGGTTGAGAACCTGAAGCAGGTTTAGGAGCAATAGTACTGACACGGTTGGTCAGTGCACGGATATGCTGCGGTGTCGTTCCACAACATCCGCCGAGGAAAGAGACGCCGTCAAAGGCTAAAAATGCCTCTTGTTTGTCTGCAAACTCGTCAGGTCCCATCGGGTAGTAGCTGTACCCGCCGCGGTTTTGCGGGAGACCGGCGTTAGCATGCACTGAGATAGGTTTTCCCCAGACCTCAGAGAGTGTCTTAACATGTTTAAGAACCTGCTCAGGTCCTGTTCCACAGTTAAACCCAAGTGAAAGAATGTCGAAAGGCTCCAAAATGGTTGCAATGGTCTGCGCATCAGTACCAATGAGCATGCTTCCCGCCAGTTCGATGGTCACTGAGACCATGACTGGAACTTCTGTCCCGCGCTCTTTGTTGGCTGCATCGCAAGCGTGAAGAGCTGCTTTGATCTGTAGTGGGTCCTGGCATGTTTCGAGTAAGAAGACAT
>JAUWLG010000084.1 GCA_030613795.1 Helicobacteraceae bacterium | reverse complement strand
GCCGACAAGCAGCCAGACGAACATGGCGCCTGCGGTGTAGATCTCTGACATCCCCATAACATTAAAAAAAACAAAACGTGTTCCCATACCGAGTGCTGTCATTGCCATAGTCAACAAAAATGTATCTACAATATTTAGATTTGTAATCGCCATCTTGATCATCTCCGCTGTCTCAGCCGGTGCCGTTAACGTGTAGTTATGGATCAACGAGTTTACACCGGCCATACCGACAAAGTAAACTGCGAACCATGGGATGACCAGTTTGAGTTTACTGCTTGCGCCACCTGACTTTCTAGCCATATAGCTCAGAAAAAGACCCAAAACGATCAACATCGGCGCGATCATAATAACGCGTGTCATCTTAACGATAACGGCCGTGTTTGCCATATCTTCCGGAGCACCTGGAACAGAGGCTGGAACAGCAACCACTTGCGCTACCTCATGGATCGTTCCACCCACATAGATACCAAATGTTTTTGGATCCATATGCAAGAAGCCTGTTGCCGGCTCAATGATCGTTGAGTAGAGTACCGGGTACAAAAACATCGAGATCGTACCAAAAAGAACGACCATAGAGACCGCAATCGCTGTTTTATGCTCTTCTGCTTTAAGCACAGGTTCTGTTGCCAATACCGCAGCCGCGCCACAGACAGAAGCACCGGATGCTGTCAAGATCGACGTATCTCTATCCATCTTAAAGATCTTGCTCCCTAACCAGATCCCGATCAACATCGTTGATGACAGAACAAGCAGTGAGACCATAAACCCTTGCATCCCCACCTCACCGATCTGCTGAAAGGTGATACGAAAACCGTAAAAGACAATCGCAAAACGGAGGATTTTTTTGCCTGAGAAGATAATACCAGACTCCCACGCTGCTGGAAAGTGGTTGTGCAGTGTGTTAGCATAGAAAATACCGATGACAATACCCACAACAAGAGGTGAGATACCCAGTTTTGCAACAGGTGCTAACTCAGCAATATAGGTCGCTGCTGCCGCAACTAGTGCAACGAAGATGATACCGTTGATCGTACCGCCGCGTTTCTCTTTTGAAAATGCCACATATGCCCTTTATAAACAGCAGTTATAATAGTAATGCTATTTTTTGATTGTGTCATTATAAGATATTTTCATTCAATCTATGAAATCAAATATTTATTGTAAGATATTCAATCTTATTGATCATCCTCTTCTTTAATGGTTACAACATCATCAAGAGAGCCATCGTTAAACATTGTTTGATACTCTGCACTGGTTGTAAACATAAGACGCAGGTTAGCTGGGTTAGAGGCGTGCATAAAGGCTGTCTTCTCAGTGATCTTTCCCTGGAGTGCGAGTTGAAACAGCGAGGTATCAAAGGGCATTGAGCCAAAACTATTTTGATCGTGGTGCATCGCATCTAAGAGCTCAGTGTCGCGTGATGTTGAGATAAGAAAAGAGGTTCTAGGACTTTTAAACATCAACTCTACAGCCGGTATCATCTCATCATCCAGATCACGCAACATGCGCTGTGAGATCACCACTTCAAGGTTCGAAGCCAGATCCATGCGGACACGCTCCTGCTCCTCTCTTGGAAAGATCGCCAGCAGTCTGTCGATAGTCTCTCTCGCGTCAAGCGTATGCAAGGTCGTAAAGACAAGATGACCTGTGTTGACAGCCTGCAAAACATTTCTTGCCGTCTCAAGATCACGCATCTCACCCACAATGATAATGTCAGGATCTTCACGCATTGCAGAACGCAGTGCCGTACTAAAGTCAGCCGCATGCTGCCCTATTCCGCGCTGTTCTATCACACATTTGTTATCATCATAGACATACTCTATGGGGTCTTCAATAGTGATAATATGACGATGACTGCTTCGGTTGATATCCTCAACAATAGAAGCAAGTGTTGTCGACTTACCGCTTCCGGTTGATCCTGTGACCAAAACAAGACCACGATGAAGTTTAGATATCTTGTCTAGTGCCGACGGAAGGTTTAGCTGCTCAAATGATCGTATCTGATGAGGGATCACTCTGAAGATGATAGAGAGTCCCTTTAGCTGATGATAGAGGTTGACACGAAAACGGTGTTTAGCATCTAGGAGGTAGATCGTATCATAAGCGAATTGGCGGCTAAACTCATCCATATTTTCACCCATCAAAAACTCAACCATCGTCTCTACATGTCTGCTCTCCAGTGGTTCTATAGAGAGTGGGATCATTGCGCCCTTAAGACGTGCACGGATAACACTGTTGCTTTTGACGTGAAGGTCTGTACCACCTTTTTCGATCAGCTTTTTTAAAAAAGTATTTAATATATCTATTGCATTATCGCCATTTATCTGCATCGTATACCCTTTTTAACAATTTATACAAGGCAATCTATGAGGTAGTCAATTATGCCTTATATTGATTATAACTGAAATGGTTAATATAAATGCTAAAGAGGTATAGGAAATAGGAAATAGGAAATAGGAAATAGGAAATAGGAAAAGATGGCGAAGCTCATCTTAAACAGTTTGTATACAGGATAAGGAACTAAAGTTCTATACAGGGAGGCACTTAAAAGGCTAAAGCCTTATGCAGGACGGAACTAAATTCCGTATCGTAAAATGCCACATCGTAAAAAGTTTCAGATTTGGTGTAAATTGTGCTGAACTAAGGCCGAAGGCGCACTAATGTGCGTCGAGTGTGCCGCAGTTCAGTGCAAGATGCGCCGAAGCTGGAACTTTTTAGCTTACGAAGACGTTTGGAACGATAAGTGGGTATTTTTTCATCTTGCGGTAGATATGTTTACGAACAACAGCACGCAGGTCATTTTCCATCGCTTTAGCATTTTCGATCAGACCTGGCTTGAGGTTGACCAAAAAGTGCTCAAGAACATCTTCCATCTCTGATGCAAATGCTTTATCTTGTCTGTCCGGAACAATACCGAAACTAGTCACACGTGGCTTAGCCAACAGTTTCTGGTCACCTCGAGAAACTTGTGCAATGATCATCACCATACCGTCATTTGCCATCTTCTGACGGTCAACTACAACATCATCAGCGATCATAAGGTTGTTTTGGTTGTCGATGTAGGTCTTACCAGATTTAACTGATTTTGCTTTACGCATATACTTAGGTGTCACTTCGATACAGTCACCGTCACCCATCAACAAGATGTTACGCTCAGGGATACCACACTGCATCGCTGTCTCTTTGTGACGCATTACATGGTTGTACTCACCGTGGATCGGCATAAAGAACTTAGGCTTGGCAAGGCGAAGAAGAAGTTTCTGCTCTTCGATACCACCGTGTCCTGAAACGTGAAGATCACGGTCACGGGCAATACGTGCACCCGCTTTTTCAAGGTGGTTTGTCATCTCAGAGATGCCGCCTTCATTACCAGGGATCGCACGAGATGAAAGGATGACCAAGTCACTCGGCTTGATCTTGATGTGGCGGTGCTCACCGATCGCTGTTCTGAAAAGTGCCGAGTTCTGCTCACCCTGTGAACCGGTAGTGATAATAAGGACCTCTTTGTCATTCATACGACTGACATCATCCGCATCGACGAAGATGTTTTTCGGGAACTCTAGGTACTTATACTGCATCGCAACCTCAAGGTTACGCTCCATCGAACGACCAATTACACAGATCTTACGACCATACTTGACCGCATAGTTGATAGCCTGCTCTAAACGGTGAAGGTTTGAGCTGAATGTAGAAAGGATAATGCGCCCTTCTGCTTTAGACATAACACGGTCCAGTGCCGGTGCAACCGAAAGCTCACTCGGTGTGATCCCTGTGTTGTATGAGTTTGTCGAGTCAGACATCATCAACAAAACACCTTTTTCGCCGTAGTGTGCGTAACGGTGAAGGTCAGTTGGGTAACCATCGATCGGCGTATGATCGATCTTGAAGTCACCTGTATGGATCAGCGTACCGGCCTCTGTAGTGATCGCTACCGATGATGAGTCCAGGATAGAGTGAGTGACATGCATCCACTCTACTTCGAAGTCATTACCGATCTTATAGACCTTACGTTTCTCGATCGGGCGGAAGTAACGACGAGCATCTGTCAATTTGTGCTCATCGAACTTGTTTCCGATCATTGCCAGTGGCATCGCCGTTCCATACGTCGGGAACTGAAGACCCTCTTTAAACATGTACGGCATCGCACCGATGTGATCTTCGTGCGCATGAGTGATCACAACACCGACGATCTTGTTCTTGATCTCTTTGATATACGTAAAGTCAGGTACCAAGATGTCAACACCGTGCATTGTCTCATCCGGGAAACTCATACCGACATCGATAAGGATCGCCTCGTTATCTGTCTCGATCACCATCATGTTTCCACCGATCTCACCGAGACCGCCTAGTGGTGTAACACGTACCTTGCCTTTTGATGTCAGGTCTAGCTTGTTCTGCGGGTTCAAACGCTCTTTTTGTACCTCTTGGTTACGCATAGCACACTCAAACAGTGCATTGTCAACCGGTGCAGGCCCGTGACGACGACGGTTACGGTTTCTGTTACTGCTACCACTGCCTTGACGACTTTGGCTTTGACGACTTTTACTACTGCTACCACTGTCTTGACGGTTTTGGCTTTGACGGTTTTGGTTTGGCTGACGGTTACCGTCTACGTTGCGCTCTTGCGGCTGACGATTACCATCTACCTCACGGTTCTCTTGCGGTTGACGATTCCCATCCACTTCACGGTTTTCACGAGGTTGACGGTTTCCACTACGGTTTTGGTTACTGCGAGGGCGGCGGTTACGGTTTTGTTGACCTTCACTCTCTCTGCGTGGAGCAGGAGCCGGTCTATTTTCTGTGTTGTTGTTTTGTGTATCTGACATACATCTTTCCTTTGGGTACGTCTGTTAAAAGCTCTAAACGGAAGCAGTATAGCTCGAAAAACAGACGCTAAATATTTTCTAGTAATCTATATAATTGGTGATAGTCTGTTGTCGCGACTTGATGAGGTCGAATCGATGGAGCAAGTTCCAACTGCTCTAAAGCAGCTTTTACTGACTCTTTTTCGTAACGTGAAGAGAGATTTTTCTGAAGTGTCTTTCGAGGCTGTGTGAAAGCCGCTCTGAGCATAAGCTCAAACTCTTCATCAGTTCGGCTGGCTCTTTTTTCAATGAGCAAAACAGCCGAATCGACCTTTGGCGCAGGATCAAACGCTTCCGGCGGAACATGAACCACAATAGAGGCTTCACCTACCGTCTGAGCAATAACGCTTAATGCACCAAAGTTTTTATCTCCCGGAGCAGCAGAGAACTTCTCTGCCACCTCACGCTGAATCATGACCAGTAGATAACCGCAATTTGGATCTGCAAGGGCTTTTAGGATGATGTTTGTGGCTATGTAATAGGGCAAATTTGCCACTAAAGCATAGGGTTCATCCAAAAGCTCACTCTGCCAAGCCTCTAAAACGTCTCCACAACGAAGGGAGAAGCGGCCGGTTTTGATCTCTTCTTTAAACTCACGGTTTAAATACTTACATAAATCGGTATCGACCTCAAAAGCGACAACACTTTTGACATCCACTAAAAACTTAGTTAAATCACCTAAGCCAGGCCCAATCTCTGCGATAATGCTATCGCTTTTGGGCATCGCTTCGACGATTTTATAGAGAACACTTCTGTCTTTTAAAAAGTTCTGGCCAAATTTTTTCTTGGCAACATGTTCATTACTCATTGGGTCATTATACTCAATGGCAGCTTATAAAATACTGATAGATATTATCAAAGAGTGGCAGGAAGCCCTAAAACGGGTGTAAATCTATATGAAAAAATGTTCTTAACACTTCGCTAACACTCGTAGGCTAAACTGATAATGAACAAAATTTTGCTTTCTTGGAGACACTATGCATTTTACATTTAAAGCTTTACTAACGTTAATGACAACATTTGCTCTTTTTACAGGGTGTCAGTCTGATTCTTCTAATAATTCATCAACCATCGCATTTGATGAAGTTGGTATTGACTTAAACGACTACACACCCGATGCACTGAGTGATGATCAAAAATATGCGTTAGCCTATATGTGGCACGAAGAGAAGCTTGCACATGACCTCTATCTTGCGCTAAATAAGGTTAATGCAGCCACACAACTTAGTAATATCGCGACCAAGTCAGAGACAACACATATCCAACTGGTGGAAGATTTGGTGGAGGTGTATGAGCTTAATATCACCAATCTAGAAGACTATACTATCGAGTACTCTAAAGAGGAGTTAGAAGCGATGCCAAGCGGGGTCTTTGCCATTCAAGCTATTCAAGATCTTTATGATGCTCTATATGCACAAGGGTCAACATCCAAACAG
>JAUWLG010000099.1 GCA_030613795.1 Helicobacteraceae bacterium | reverse complement strand
CGATATAGTATCGCGGCATCACAACGCGTACATCATGTCCCAATGCGCGCAGTGCTTTTGGCAAGGCACCCGCCACATCCGCCAAACCGCAGCTTTTTGCAAAAGGTACGACTTCAGACGCTGCAATTAAAATATTTAGTTTATCCATAGTTTCTCTCTTCTAATAGTTTTACCTCTGCCATCACTGTGCAGTTGAGATTATTGTTGCTATAAAGCTTTTTCATTACATGACCTTCCGGTAGAGTTCGCCATAAGATCTGGCACTCTCATTCCAGGAGAAGTCACAAGCCATGTTGTGTTTAGTAATCATACTGTAATAACGTTTATTACCATAAAGCTCTAGAGCGTGACGAACGGCATTTATAAATGAACGTTCTGTTGGTCTGGTAAAGACAACCCCATGCCCGTCATGTGTCTTTGGATCAAACTCTTTATCTGTCTGTACTGTATCGGCCAGACCTCCGACATGGTGCACTATAGGCATCGCTCCGTAATGCATCGCGATCATCTGGTTTAACCCGCACGGTTCAAAAAGCGATGGCATCAATAAAAAGTCAGCCGCCGCATACATACGGTGCGACAGTGATTCATCATAGCCGAACTCCAGATGAACATTACTGCACTCCGCTGCGATCGACTTGAGTTCACCATTATACTTCACTTCACCCTCGCCCAAAATGGCAATGTTGCACTCCAGCGAAGCGAGCTTTGGCAAGCTCTCGATCAGTAGATCCATTCCCTTCTGCCAGGTAAAACGTCCGATAAAGATAAAAAGCGGCTTCTTGGCCCCTTTAAGCCCAACCTCTTTGAGATACGCTTTTTTATTGACTGCTTTTCCTGTCAGATCGGTATATGGCGCTACAAGTGCTCTGTCCTCAGATGGCGAGAAATGCTCCGTGTCGATGCCGTTGACAATACCGACAAGTTTGCTGCGGTGATGTTTTAAAAAGCCTTCTAAACCGCATCCAAATTCCGATGTCAAGACCTCTTTTGCATAGGTCGGACTTACCGTCGTGATCACGTCGGCATAGGCGATACCCGCCTTCATAAAATTGACTTGTCCGTAGAATTCGATGCCTTCCATCGTAAAGTGTTCATCATCGATTCCAAGCGCTTTAAGAGCACTGCTCTCAAAAGTCCCCTGATACGCAAGGTTGTGGATGGTAAAAAGCGTCTTGGTCTGAATCGTTTTATCATCTTTGATCAATAACGGCACCAAGGCACACTGCCAGTCATTCATGTGCGCAATGTCATACGCATGACGTTTGAGCAGCGTAAGGATCGCATAATTGAAGATACCAAATCGGATGGCATTATCTTCATAGCCGCTCTCAGGCGGGCCATAAAGAAAATCCCGATCACACAGCAGCGGCGAATAGATAAAACGGTAATCCAAGCCCTCATATTCACATCCATAGAGTTCGACAGGATAGACAACCCCACCCATCATAACATCAAAATGTTCCCCGAGTGCGACGATATTAAAACGTTCTCGGTCGACAAACTGATACAGCGGCATAACAACATACACATCAAAGTCGGTACTCAATGCCCGAGGCAGACTGTGCGCCACATCAGCAAGCCCACCGCTTTTGGCAAAGGGGTAGACTTCGCTGGCAGCAAAAAGCAAGCGTGGCTTAGACATCGTTGCTCTCCCGTAACAGTTTAGCAGCCAGTTCCGGTGAGACAGGGTTGATGATCACCCCCGTACCCACTTCAAAACCGTCGTGTTGATAGATGCGCGGCATGATACGAATTGCAAACCGGCAAGCCTCATCAACACAAACGAGCAGATCATGCTCAACCGTACCCTCTTGCAGCGGCGGTGTTGCTATCAATAGGTTAAAGTCAAAACAGCCCAACTTACCTTTCAGCTTTTTCAGGGTAGAAAGCAGCAAAGGCGCTAAGGCCTCAATGGTGCTGTCACTCAAAGTGTCGATCTGTCCCAAGGCTTTTTTGGAGCTGATCATCACTTCAAAGGGATACGCACTTGCATAGGGGCAATACGCCGTAAAGTCGCCGTGGTTGGCAACGATGCGTTGCGTATCTTCTTCTTCGTGTATGATCACCGATTCCAATAAGGCATTAGCATTATGTTTGTAGTGCTCATAACTTCGCTGATACCCATCTCTTTCCTCTTTAGGAATAATTGGTAGTCCGATAAGCTGAGTATGCGAATGCGACTGTGTCGAACCCGCCTGCTTTCCCTCATTTTTAAAGAGTGAGATGTAGGCGATGCGATGATCACGTCGCAGATCGCCAACCCTGGCACGCAGTGTCTTCAACCACTCAATTACAGCACTCTCATTCCACTGCGTCATCGATATGTGATGCTCGGGCGTATCAATGATGACTTCGTGGGCTCCAAAACCTTCCCAATGTTCAAACCGACCATAATGATGTTGATACGCTGCTTCTATCTGTACTGCTTTATAGAGATTAGGAACAACACGGGTCTGCCAGCCCGTTTCATTTGCAAAAGATTCCGGCTTTCGACTAGCAAAGATCTCCGGTGGCGTCATCGACTCGTGGCCTTCGCAAAAAGGGCAGTTTTCATCCACTACTTTTTTGTCATACACATCGATATTACGATCAGGTCGGTGCAGGCGTTCCGGAGCAATGATGACATGGGTATCATGTAGACGGTCATACCGAATTTCAGACATCGACAACCTCCAAAGAACCTTTAAGCGACAAGACTTCGCTAAACGGCATGACCATAGCAAAACTGACGCCCTGTACACTCAGATCGAACCCCTGTTCACTCTGAGAAAGCGTTTTAAGCTGAAAATAGTAGATATCGCACAGTTGATCAAGCTGGATGATGATCGCTTGCTTCAAATGAGCATCATAGATCTCGAGACTCTTTGTACACATTATGCTGCCATCTTCAGCTAAAGGCTCACCATTAACGGTCACCGTCTCATAGTCAGCAAAGTGAAAATTGTGTTCGAGTACATAGTTAAAACTTCCCTTGGCCTCTGTTGAAAGCTTTATCTCAAAATCAAATCCGCGATTTTTAGGATAGTAGCTTTTTTCCAGACGGGTCTGCATCTTTTCAGGGAAGTACAGACCACCATCACGTGTGAAGGTCACCCTTTTTTTTGCAAGTGATACATCAAAAGCTTGGTTGGCAAAATCGCCGTATTCACGGAAATTACAGTGACGGAAATTGTCACCGTTGAAATGTGCATCACTGATGTGGTCGACAAAAGAGTTTTTCAGATACCAGTCATAGATGATCGCATCACGAAGCGTATCGTCGATATCATCAGCAGCATGATGGATGGTATCGATTCCGTCTTCAGCAGCAGGTATCTCTTCTGCCTGCTGATTTTCAAGCAGACGTTGATGATAGGCCTCTTTGCGACGGGTTAGAGTGTTTTGCCAGTTAAAACACGCTTTACGACTGTCAAATTCTACAAGTTGACCACCATACGCTCCGTCAAAACGAAAGATATACTTCGGTGTCACTGCCTTCACCTTATCGTAACCATCGAGTTCATTTTGATCACTGACTAAGGCACTTTTTTTACCATAACGCACATTTTCAGCCTCAATCAGATAAGTATAGGCATTGTCGCGTAAATTAGGTAGGTAAAGGCCGCCAAAAACACCATGCCATAGGGCATCATTTGTTTGCGCTTTGTATAAGGCTGCATCAAAATCAGGCCTGTTCACACTTTCACGCGCCTTTGAAAGTTCTAAGGTGCGTTTATGGATACGGTTACTCTCTTCATATTTGACAAAGAAGTTTTTCCAGATGCCGCCTTTTAAGAATTTGACACCCTCTTTTTCATATCGGTCATGCCCCATCTCTTGTTTAAAGGCTTCGAGTTTAAGTGCATCATCCGCACGCAGGCTCCACTCCCCCATCTCAGAATAGGAGACGTTTGGAAGGTAAGCAATACCACGGGTGCGTTCTTGCTCATAATACTCACCGTATTGCATTGTCTCGATTGCTTGATCAGCAAGCACAGCCTGAACAAAAGTGTCTAACCAACCCTTTTCATAAACCCATTCATGCGTTCCCGGCCACATACCAAACTTCTCAGCATCATCAAAAATAATGGCTGCTGAGTTTTCTTTTCTGTCATATGACTTGATGGCTTTTATCGCACTGTCAACATTTAAAAAAGGAATGGCGTAACGCAGTTTTTTACTGATAGGAAAAAGTCCAATCTCTTTACCACCCTCTTCACTCATATAATAACCATCTAAAATATCTTCATCAAATCCTGCACACTGAAAATGGTAATCATCCATAACGGTGTATTTGATACCGGCATTATTTAGATCAGGTATAAGAGATGACTCCCAGACACGTTCAGTCAGCCAAAGGCCTTTTGGTGTCTGTTTGAAATCTGATTTAATTGAGTCATTAAGCATATTAATTTGTGTAACCCTATCTTCAGAGGGGATAACACTCAAAATTGGTTCATAATAACCTGCGCTAAAAAGCTCAATGCTTCCTTTTTTTGCCAGTGTCATAATTTGCTTGTAGAGTTTAGGGTGAAGTTCCTGTATCTGCTCCATCAGCCAACCGCTGCAATGCACCGAAAAACGAAACTCCGGATACTTGCTCATCACTTCAAAAAATGGACCGTAACAGACTTCGACTCCATGCTTTATAACCCAGTCAAAATTATCAACTGGTTGGTGCATATGAATCCCAAACAGTAGTTTTGTTGTATTAGCCATGTGCTTTTTCCGTTAATTATATAGATTTTGTTTGTGAAATAATCGGTACAAAAAGGTCTGATGGGGGTTGCATCTTAAGCAGACGGTAAATGCTCATCAGATGTTCCCGAAAAAGCGCATCAAACTCGAAGCCAAATTCAGTGTCGTTATCATCTCCATACCACCAGAACCAGTCACTACACTGCGATGCTAAAAAATGGAACTTTACTTTTTCTGCGACCTCATCCGAAATCACTCCGGAGTAGTTATCTACATCACGTCGTGTCTGATAAATAAGTTCCCAGGCACGATTTTTTTCGCTATGACCTGACCAGGTATCAAAGTTGCCGTCTGCCCAGCTTCCCGGAGCAAGTTTATCAAGAGTTCCTGCATTTTTTAGCTTAGAGACTTCATCCATCGTCACTGTTTTACACCATGCTGTTTTCGAAAAACACTGATAGAGCACGGTAAAAAAACCATAAGCGTTATTCTCAAAAAACTCCCAGGCATTTTCGCCATCAAGAATAACAAAAAGTGTAGGATCCTCTTGTTTCACAGCAATAGGTTCTATCACCTGCATAAAATGCTCACTAGCATCATGGCCTGATTTAAACCGGTAATCAAACCCTATCAAGTCACTTAGACCATGGTCACGAAAACCGATACTCATACCATTATAGTTGTATGGTTTATACAAGTTAGAACGTGTGTCATCTTCAAGAGAACGAAACAAGATCGCTTCATCCGTTGCTATCCAAGAAAGTCCCCTCTTCTTGTATATCTCTACACTCTCTTCATCCACTGCACCTTCTGCCGGCCAAAAACCCGTTGGTTTTGTGCCAAAAGTCTCCTCATATAGAGCAATTGAACGTTCAACCTGCTCAATAGCATCTTCTCTCATTGAGATCGGGTTATCGGGGAGAGTTGTGTGCTCATTGGCACGTTTTGCATTTTCCATATCAAGGAGTAAAGGCAGGATAGGATGATTATAAGGTGTCGTAGAAAGTGAGATCACACCCTCTTTTTGCAAGCGCGCATAAAAAGGCAGGATCGTCTCTACAAAAGAGCACAAGGCTTTAAG
>JAUWLG010000119.1 GCA_030613795.1 Helicobacteraceae bacterium | reverse complement strand
TTTGCTGTCAAAAACGAGGTGCCTGAAGCTTCGTTTCTTATCATTATGATCGGTGCCTCTGTCAACCTTCTCTATGGGATTATCGTCTTCTTTATCACCCGAAACAACCGCCACTACGGGTGGCTAAAATATGTCTCAGTTAGTGTTGATGTTATCCTGCTATCTATCATCATCTACACTATCGGTACCTTTCGCACCTTCAAAACAGAGGCTTTTTTACTCTATTTTTTATTGGTCGGACTTGCCACAATTCGGTTTTCGCCAAAACTAACACTTATAACGGGTCTGTTAAGTATCTTCTCCTACTTTGTTATCACTGTCTTGGCGGTGGTCAACCAAACCATAGAACTTGGCACGATAACTGACTCTTTTACCACCTCAAAAGTAGGTCTGACCAATATCATCATGCAGATGGTCTTTTTAAGTATGTTTGTCGGTATTGCCGTCTACATCTCCAAGATATACCGTACCCTTGTTGCCAAAGCCATCGATAAGGTTCTTGTAGAAAAACAGAATATTGAACTTTCTAAAACACTAAAAACACTTAAATCCACCCAAAAAGAGCTTCACGATAAAAATAGAGCACTGCGCTACATTTCAGCAACAGACAGCCTCTCTAAACTCTATAACCGCCATAAGACCGAAGAGCTGCTGCATACTGCCTGTGAGCATGCCAAAATAGGCGATGAGACATTTAGCCTGATTCTTCTTGATATCGATCTTTTCAAAAGGATCAATGACGAATATGGCCACCCTGTCGGCGACAAGGTGATCATACAGATCGCTTCCAATCTCAAAGCTAATGTCCGCGATGAAGATGCCGTAGGCCGATGGGGCGGCGAGGAGTTTCTCATTATCTGTCCGAGCCTCGATGCCAACAGTGCGGCAGGACTAGCAGAAAGACTAAGAAAAGATATCCCATATAACTGCAGCGAAGTTGCCCGTACCGTCACCTGCAGTTTTGGGGTGACCAAATGGGTTGAAGGTGATACACCGGCCATTATCGTCAACCGTGTGGATAAAGCACTTTATCAATCTAAAGAGAGTGGTCGTAACTGTGTGACGCTTCTATAACGGAAATATCAAGAGATAAGAAAGTAATAAGAGTAAACGTTAAGATAAGTGTGATGCCTTTGGCATCACTGTAGAGATGTTCAGAAGATAGGTTGTGCCCTCAACTTATATTGAGAGCTTTGATTTTGAACAATGACTTAGAAGAACCACTGCGTCGTAAGTTTCATACGCGTATCGGTACGTTCACCGTATTCAAGGTTCTCACCATAACTGTCCTCTTGATAGACCAGACCTACTTTGGTGGTATTTCCTCTGAGATACCAGTTGATACCGGCAATCTTGGACTCAAGGTCATATCCATCTGCTTCTTCCCACTTGTCCCATTTCTCGTAACGGACGAACGGTGCGATATAACCAAGTTGCTCGATCACATATTCACCCGTAGCGTACCAGCCGTTCGACTTACCGATATCATTTGCGCCCCAATTTTTGACAACACCGTCAAACTCAAAGTACTCCGCCTGAACAAAGGCACCATAATAGTGCGCTGACATCTCCAAGTTAACCAGCTCATGGTCGATCTTTTGAGACACTACACCATCATCATAAGCGATATCCGGGCTTTTCCAGTAAGCTGCACCGATCTCAAAGTGTTTGCCCTGCGCAAAGTAGCTCTCAGTACGCTTGGTCTCTTCCCAACCGCTAAATGGTGAAAGAACGATCTTTCCACCATAGAAAAAGTTCTCTTGGCTCAGGTCGCCAGCAAAACTGTCGCCTGTTGCATCTTTGAACTTGCCGGAATGAACACCGTCCCCGAATGCCACTTCATAGTGGATTTTCTTCTTCCAGTCCCCATACATCTTAGCATTGGTACCACGACGGTTATGCGTAATGTACTGCGCCGCTTCGTCTGCTACATGCGGACGGTCGTAATGTAAAACATACGCTGACTTGACCGTTTCCGTACGAGAAACATCGATCTTACCGCGATATAGTTTGAAGTTGACCAAAGAGGTGTCAAACGGCTTCTTGATCTTCAGATAAGCATCACCAACGTTGAAGGTCTGCTCCCCTTTGTCCTGATAGTTGACCTTGTCATTTCGGATATCCATCACATAAGAGATGTGTTTTGTAAAACCGGCGGCAATTTCAAAACGTGTACGGCGAAGGTAAGCATCCCAATTATTCGTATCTGCTTCTGCCGGATCAACATAGTCCGTCTTCCAGTTTTCAAATGTTCCCTGAATACGAACACCCAGTTTGATCCACATGTCCGGATTGTCAAACGCGTAGATCTTCATGTTCGGACCGGTCTCTTTACCCATCAAAAACTCAACCGAATCGGGATTTTCCACTTTAGGATACTTCTTTTTTGAATCTTTTTTAGCGATCGCAGAGTCTTGTGCCTGATTTTCAAGGTAGGCCTCTTTGGCGCTTACAAAGTCGCCCATCTCTTCACGGCCTTCACCACTTTGTGTATAGACTTGACCTGTTGTAGGATCAGTATAAAGTGTCATTGTATCAGCAAAAGCTGCGCCAGAAAGCGTCATAGCTGCCAATGTAGATAGTAAAGTTTTTTTCATTTTCATTCTCCCGAACTTTTGTTGGGCGCATTATAAAACAGTTTGGTTACATCAAGGTTACAAAATTGTTACCGTTAAAATTGTGAATTGTGAATTGTGAATTGAGAATTGAGAATTGAGAATTGAGAATTGAGAATTGAGAATTGAGAATTGATTATAGAAAGATGGCGAAGCTCATCTAAAATCAGACTGAACCTATAAAAGTTTCAGATTTGGTGTAGATTATGTTTAACTCAGACCGATAGCGTGCTAGTGCACGTGGAGAGTCTGAGTTGGACGCAAGATGCGCCGAAGCTGGAACTTTTAACTTTTACTTGATGTTTGCTGCCCAGTATTCGCGAATCATGTTCTTAGTCGCTTCCGGAAGTGGGATATAACCAAGCTTCTTAGCCGATGCATCACCGTTTTTGAACGCATAGTCAAAGAATTTAATGACTTTCTTGTTCATCTCTGGCTTTTCAGGAGGAAGAAGAATGAATGTTGCTGCAACGATCGGATACGATGTGTCACCCGGCTGTAGTGCTAACATTGCATAAAAGTTGTCTTCTTTAGTCCACGCAGCATACTTTGCTGCTGCTTTGAAGTTCTCTTCTGTAGCTGCAACCCATTTACCACTTGCAGTCTGCAGTGTCGCTGCTGCAAGGTGGTTTTTCTCTTTGTATGCATTTTCGATGTAACCGATAGTGTAAGGTGTCTGTTTAACTAAAGAAGCAACACCCTCATTACCTTTACCACCGATACCAACAGCCCAGTCAATCGCTTTACCTGCACCGTAGTTGTCAGCCCAGTTTTTAGAGCTTTTGTTTAGATAGTATGTAAAGTTATATGTTGTACCAGAACCGTCAGAACGGTGAACAACAATGATCTTTTGGTTAGGCAGTTTAAGGCCTTTGTTCTCAGCAACGATCTTAGGGTCGTTCCACATTGTGATCTTACCAGCGAAGATATCTGCAACCATCTCATTTTTAAGGTGAAGCTGCTCATCTTCAACACCTGGAACGTTTAGTGCAACAACGATAGAACCGATAACGGCCGGGAATTGAAGCAGTTTTTTCTTAGTAAGCTCTTTCGTTTTAAGAGGCTTGTCAGAAGCACCGAAGTTAACGATACGCTTAGAGATCTGCTTGATCCCTCCGCCAGAACCGATACTCTGGTAGTTAACACGAGACTTAGTCTCTTTACCGTACTGGTATGCCCAGTCGTAGTAAAGTGGAGCCGGGAATGATGCACCCGCACCACTGAACTTGTCACCTGCAACAGAAGCAGTTGCTGCAACAGCAATTAACAGTGCGCTAGTAGCTAGTTTTTTGAACATTTTTATTCCTTATTGGATGTTACATCCAGTTTAATGGCGGCATTGTAAAACATCAATGTAACAAGAAGGTTACAAAGCATAATTGCTTTTGATTTTGTATCAATGGCTATTTCTATACTCTTTATAAACCTCGTGAAAATGTGAATCTTTCTTTTAAATCATTCAACGTAACTATATTTTGACATTAGATATTTCCTATCGTCTTTAATAGTGATAGGTTCAACTTTTTCTTTCTGCCTTGCCAGAAAGCAAACCTTGAGGAAAAAGAAAGAGACGCTTTATTGCCATTGAAGTTTGAACTTGCTCTCTGAAGTTGTAGTTATATAGCAAATTTATTCAACACTATAAAGAAAAAAGTAGTATCGCATTGATTTGAATTTAAAGTTTTTAGTCAGTTCGTATTGTCTTAAATACCCATGTTAATGTGTCACAACATTAATTTTGGCAGTAGTGCCAAAATGCCTGGTCTTTTGAATCTAAAGTTCAAACTGTGACTGTACCCAAAGGCAATTGCACTTTCTTCTTTACCGTTAGCTTTCTGCTTTGTGCACGCAAAGAAGATAAAGCACTAAAGTGCAATGCAGGGTGCCACTAAATGCCACATCGTAAAACTGACAGACTAGTGATATAAAGTAATTAAAGAAGATCATGAAGGAATAAAAGTCGCAGGATAAGGGAGGAAGAACAAAAGGAGTAGATTCCGTATCAAGTACGGAATGACAGTAAAATAAAAAGGGAATCAATAAAAATAGAGGCTTTTATGCCCCTAAAAAAGTATCACCCAAACTTACCAGTAATATACTCTTCAGTAAGACGCTCTGCAGGCGTTACGAAGAGCTCTTCCGTCTTACCTAACTCTATGAGTTCACCCAGGTACATAAAGCCAGTGTAGTCGCTTACACGTGCTGCCTGCTGCATGTTGTGTGTAACGATGACGATCGATACCTTCTCTTTAAGTTCCGTTACTAACTCTTCGATACCCTGTGTCGAGATAGGGTCAAGCGCAGATGTCGGCTCATCAAAGAGAAGGATCTCAGGTTCTACAGCAATGGCTCTAGCGATACAGAGACGCTGCTGCTGACCACCGGAAAGACCGTTGGCATCATGCTTGAGTCTGTCTTGAACCTCTTTCCATATCGCAGCATCTTTAAGTGCTTTTTCGACTCGGTCACCCAGTTCAGTCTTGTTTTTAATACCTTGTAGTTTCAGACCATAAGCTACATTGTCCATAATACTCATCGGAAAAGCAGTCGGTTTTTGGAAGATCATCCCGATGTTGATACGAAGATCTATCAGATCCTCTTTAGGATCAAGGATATTACGACCGTTATAAATG
>JAUWLG010000278.1 GCA_030613795.1 Helicobacteraceae bacterium | reverse complement strand
TTTAAAGTGTTCAAACTCATTGGCACCCAAGGTTGTTACCAACTCACGCATACGGTCACTTCTAAAGTTAAACGTCAATACCGCGTCACCATCATTGATACCCGGGTACCCTTCAAAAGCGGTTGGAACAATAAACTCATCCAACTCCTCTTTTGCATACGAATTATCGATGTAGTCACTTGGCGTATTGTCTGTTGTCGGGCTTGCACTCACAATAGCATCATAGGCTTTTTGAACACGTTCCCAACGGTTATCTCTATCCATACCGTAAAAGCGTCCGCCGATAGTCGCGATCTTGATATTATCATGAATGTGCGCTTCTAGTTGTTGTAAGTATAGTTTCGCGGAGCTAGGTGAGACATCACGACCGTCAGTCAGGAGGTGCAACCAAACCGTTTTGCCAGCTTTTGCTGCTATTTCAGCCAGACCGATAAGGTGTTCAATATGCGAATGCACACCCCCGTCACTCATCAGGCCGATAAGATGCAGTGTCTTTGACGTACCTAAAAGTTCCGTCAAGACAGGGTTGCTCACAAGACTCTGCTCTTGAATCGCTAATGAGATCTTAACAAGATCCTGATAGAGCACACGTCCGGAGCCAATAGACATATGGCCCACTTCTGAGTTGCCCATCTGCCCTTCAGGAAGACCAACACTCAGACCAAAGGTATCGATCAATGAATGGGGTGCCTCTTTAAAAAGTTTGTCATAGGTCGGTTTAACTGCCCTGTGAAAAGCATTCGCTTCTGTCTTAGGGCTATAACCTATACCATCGGTAATAACCAGTATCGCTTTTTTAGCCAAACCTGATCCTTTAAAGGTAAAATGTGCGCGGATTATATTAAAATGTCGCTTTTACATTGATTATTATTTTTACTTACATACGGATTGCAATGCTCTATTGGTTTTATGAAACTTTCAACATCAACCTCTTTCAATACATCACCGTGCGGGCAGGCTTTGCCTTTTTTATCGCACTCATGCTCACCATGTTTTTAATGCCGCGTTTTATCCGTTGGGCACAAAAGACATCAAGTGTACAGCCCATCAATGACTGGGCTCCCGACACACACCAAGCTAAAGCAAAAACCCCTACTATGGGTGGTATTGTCTTTATTATAGCAACCATCATCGCCTCATTGATGAGCATTAAGATCTTTGACACCTATGCCATCGGCGGTCTGATGACTTTGCTCTTTTTCTCATTGATAGGTTTTCAGGACGATTGGTCGAAGATCAAACAAAATGCCAACCTGGCCGGACTTACTGCACGTATGAAACTACTCCTTCAATTTCTTGCAGCCGGAGCCATCGCTATTTTTCTCTGTCATTTCTCAGATATGAACACCGATCTTTACATTCCGTTTAACAAAACACCACTTTTAGACATGGGCTACTGGGCGATCATCTTCTGGGCCTTTATTATGGTCAGTGTTTCAAACGCCGTGAACCTGACAGACGGACTTGACGGCTTAGCAACTGTCCCTTCTGTCTTTGCCCTCTTAACACTGGCTATTCTAGTCTATATCACCGGTAATGCCATCATCAGCGACTATCTGCTGCTTCCTAACTTCCCCGTCGGTGAAGTGGCTATTATTGCCAGTGCCCTGGTTGGCTCTTTAGTCGGATTTTTATGGTTTAACTGCCACCCTGCTGCCGTCTTTATGGGTGATAGCGGTTCACTGACACTGGGTGCTTTTATCGGCTACATGGGCATCATCTCTAAAAGTGAGTTTTTGCTTATCTTGATCGGCTTTATCTTTGTGATAGAGACCATTTCTGTCATCTTGCAGGTAGGAAGTTTCAAACTGCGCAAAAAACGTGTCTTTTTAATGGCGCCTATCCACCACCACTTTGAGATGAAACAGTGGGCTGAGAACAAGATCATTGTCCGTTTTTGGATCATCGCTATGCTCTCTAATCTACTCGCTTTGATCACCCTGAAAATTCGTTAAGATGGATGACGCAGTGAAGAAAAACATAACCCTTACACTCTTTGGATACGGCATCACCACTAAGGCTATTGCCAAACATCATGGACCTGCAAACTTCTATGATGACAAGGTGACAAAACCTTTTAAAGACGATGACAACAATGTACTTAAACCCTCTCAAGAGTTTGACCCTAAATACTCCTCTATAGAGATCCCATCACCGGGTATGCCACCAAAACATGCACTCATCCAACGGGCACAAAACCTCATCAGCGAATATGACCTTTTTCTAGGCAGTTCATCACCGCTAAGGGCAGAAAAACTACCATTCAACATCTGGATCAGCGGCACCAACGGTAAAACAACGACCACACAGATGCTGCAACACCTCCTTGCAGAAAAAGGTTCACAAGCCGGCGGTAATATCGGCACACCTTTAGCAGACTTAGATACTGATGCCCCTATCTGGATCTTGGAGACCAGCTCATTTACCCTGCATTACACCAATGAGGCCAAGCCCGATATCTACCTTCTTTTACCTATCGCCCCCGATCATCTCTCGTGGCATGGCAGCTATGAAGAGTATTACAAAGCGAAGCTCAAACCACTCGCTGCAATGAGAGAGGGAGAAGTGGCTATTGTCCCCAAAGAGTTTGCAGACATTGAGACAGATGCCTTTTTGATCACCTATGAAAACGACAAAGATCTGGCTGAATACTTTGGCATAGAGACCGATAAGCTCAAGTTCAAGGGTGCTTTTTTGCTTGATGCCATCATCGCTATGGGTGTTGAGAAAGTCCTTTATGACACTATTGACTATGAGAAGATAAATGCCTTTATACTTGATCCTCACCGTCAAGAAGAGCTTCAAGACCAACATGGTCGCCTCTGGGTAAATGACACCAAGGC
>JAUWLG010000148.1 GCA_030613795.1 Helicobacteraceae bacterium | reverse complement strand
CCAATGCAATACCGCCATCATTGACCGGTGTATCTGTCTGTATATAATATCGCATTCGCTCTTTTTTAAAACGCTTAGCAAGCTGCTCAACAAGATAACGGTTTTGAAAGACACCACCACTTAACACAACAGGAAGATCCGGATGTTTTTGAGCGATATCAATGATGATCTTACAGAGGGTGTTCATAAACTTAGCAGCAACACCTTTTTTTGAAACTTTATCAAGTATGGCACTTAGCATCGGTTCCCAATCAATACTACCATCTACTATCTTATACGCATAGTATCCACTCTCTTCGACCTCAACTTCTGTTTCTATCAATAATCCACTCTCACCCTCATAACTTAATACTTGAGCAATACCGGTAAGTGAAGCGACTGCATCGAACAGACGACCTATAGAACTACTTGCAGGAGCATTGAGGTTGCGTTGATACATGGCATGGAGCACCTTTAACTCTGAAAGATCAAAACTTTTTACAGTTGGGTTGTCCATTGTGATGATCTCATCCAGACTGTAACACTGAAAAAGCAGTGACAAAGCCACTCGTCGAGGCTCTTTTACCGCTTTTTCTCCGCCGATCAACTTAAATGAACGAAGATGACTGACGCGTTCATACTTTTGCGGGTCAGCGATTAAAACTTCACCGCCCCATAAGGTACCATCATCACCGTAGCCTGTCCCATCAAAACAGAACGCCAGCACCTGCTCTTTTAGTCCATACTCAGCCATACAGGCCAAGGCATGTGCATAATGGTGTTGGACCTCAATCAATTCGACTGACCGTCTCTTTTTCTCTAGTTGCTTAGCCCATTTTGTTGTCTCATAGCCGGGGTGTTTGTCACACACTACAACATCTGGTTCAAAGCCGTAAAAGCGCTTAAACGTCTCAAGGGTACGTTCAAAATACTCGACGGCATCCAAAGAGACAAGGTCACCAATATGGGGAGAGAGGATCATATGGTCTCCAAACGCCAAGGCTATCGAACTTTTTTGATTCGCACCAAGAGCAAGGATCTTTTTTGGAGCTTCTCTAGTAAAAGGCAGGCTTTTTGGTGCATATCCACGTGCCATCCTCATCAGTACTTTTTCACCGCCGGCGATCATCGCTACACTGTCATCACACGCATTTACGATCTCTCTGTCATAGCTCAATACAGCGTGAACAACTGATCCCAGTTTTTTTAACAGTGTTCTCTCATCCGTGATGATCGGTTCATCACTAAGGTTAGCACTTGTTGCCACAATAGGACAACCTAGCTTCTCAAGCAGTAAGATATGCAGTGGTGTGTACGCTAAAAAGAGACCGATCTTATTTATACCTGGTGCTATGGATGAGGCAAGTGTGTTCGCATCACTTTTATTCACTACCACAATGGGATGCTCTTTTGAACACAGCAAGCTCTCCTCATCCTTACTCACACTAGCAGCCATCCTTATATTCTCTATGGCGTCGAACATGACTGCAAAGGGTTTGGATGGTCGTCGTTTGTCACGACGCAGTTGCGTTACCGCCTCTTCGTTTGTTGCGTCACAAACCAGATGAAAACCACCCAGGCCTTTGATCGCTACTGTCTTACCATGCAGAATCAAACTGCAGACACGATTGAGCGCTTCAACATCTTGGACAGACACAGCACCATCAAGATCTAAAAGAGAGAGTCTTGGACCACAATCATGACAGCTGATAGGCTGAGCATGATAACGTCGATCGCTAGGGTCATTATACTCTTGTGCACATGCTTTACACATACTAAAAGGTGCCATTGAAGTGTTAGGTCTGTCATACGGAAGTGACTCTATGATGCTATAACGCGGACCACAATCCGTACAGTTTATAAACGGGTAGTGATAACGACGGTTTGATATGTCGTTCATCTCACTCTTACAGGCATCACAGACAGCTATGTCTGGCGAGACCATGGTCTTCTGTGCACTGCTCTGCTTTGAGTCTTGGATCACAAAGGTGCTATCACCAAGAGACACCACCTCTGCATCTTCAATAAAATCGATTCTAGAAAGAGGGGGTGGTGATGTTCTGAGCTTCTCTTTAAACCTTTTCAGAGAGACCTCTTCACCTTCGATCTCGACCACGCCCCCATCACCATCATTAAAGACAAAACCACTCACGCCAAGTTGCGTAGCAAACTGATAGACAAAAGCACGAAAACCGACTCCCTGAACAATGCCAGAGACCTTCAGCCGATATCGTTTAAAGGTAGACACCGCCGACAACAGCGTTCTCCTTGCCGATAGGATAGTTGATATTCATCAGAGGCGGATTCTGCTTGAAGTTACGTTGCATCCGTGAAAAAAGTGACTGATTTGCAAAGTGACTGCCGCACAAGATGACATGTTCTGCTTTTGTTTTGACCTTGATCTCCTGTATTAGCTCACTAAAGTAGTCTCCAAAGGACTCGAAGATCGAGTAACTTAAAATTGATGTACTGACCTCCGCAAGTTGATAACTGATGATACTCGCTAAAAAAGCAGTATGATCAAAACGGTTATCTTTGACATGGGTATCGATCTGAATACCACCCTTTCCGACAAACTTCATAGCCTCTTTTGTAACCCCTCGCATACTCTCATCTTTCAAACCAAGTATGATCGCTGTTGCCTCAAAGAGTTTCACATTGTCTTGTGTTTGAAGCACCTCGAGCTTTGCATACGCCTCGGGCATCTTCTTTTGCAAGTTCTCAACCAGTCTATCAGAACCTTCACGCAGATCAGATATCTTCTGGAGCAGGTTCTTAGAATCAAATGTTTTAGGAGGTATTATCCGGATGACCTTTTTTCCATCATAATATAAAAAAGATGGTTCCTCATCAAAATAAGCACCCACGCACTTTTTGCCAGACAACTGATGCTCTGCGATCACCGACATAAAAGAGGCCTCATCTTGAGCAATCGATACCTGATGCGAATGGTACTGTTCATCAACACCTTCTAAGACATTCGCCTTGAGCACGTTGACAGATTCAAAATGTTCCATCTTGTCAAAAAGCATCTTTTTACCACTCTCTACACCGACTAGACCATGGGCAACACTCAAGATGTTTTTAGCGACAAGCGCTTTAGAGGGGAAAGCAACTCGCTCACCTTCAGCAATAAACTGCACATCTTTATTTAAAAAGAGTCTCAGATCACTTTGTGAATTGACCTCTAAGTCATAATCCATAAGAATGTCTGCATCACAATTCTCATCTGTCTCTTCATAAGCAACAAAGTCGACACCCAGCTTTTGCAGTTCTGCTGCCAAGAGTATCGAAAAGCCATCATCGGGATATTTGGCATAGACCGTATTTGCGTCAAGGTGCGCTTTAAGTGCCTCATTTTTAAGTGTAACATCCAGAACCGGTCGTTCAATACTAAGCAGTGCATTAAACTCCTCTGTGATCAATGAGAGATGATCTGTTATCTTTGTTGCGTTGATCATCATCAAAACAGAATGAAAATGCATCTCTTCAGTTTTGTAAAAGAGTCTATATCCCATTGATGTCTTCATCAACAACCGCTTGTTATCGACGATAGCTTTAGCCGCCACTTCAAACATCGTTCTAAAACTGCCCGCATCATTGGCGTATCGCTCTGTTGTTTTGTTGAGTAATCGCACAGGAACACCGCAACTGTGACAACTGTTGAGCTCATGGTTTTCACGCAGACCTGCTGAATTGCGCTCTTCTTCACACTGTTCACATGCGCGTATAAACTTAAATGAGCTGTTGATCCTCTCATAGGGGTATTGATTGAAAAAGCTATAGTTCCCGCCACAACAAGAGCATGAGGTAAATGGGTAATAATAACGGCGTGAAGAGGGATCGAACATCTCTTTTTGACACGAGGGACATAGACCAAGGCCCAGGGGATATTCAGGCATGTAGCTTGGGACACTGTCCGGTTCACCCTCCAAGGTATAATATCTGCTGCCTGTCATAAAACACGAGGCGGGAAGACGTTCTGCTATTGACTCTAAACATGCTTCAAGATCAGGATGTTCAGAATCAAAAGCAGAGACTATTTTGCCCTCATTTTGCGTAACAATAGCGTTGATAGCATGTTCTCGAATAATACTGATAAGATAATTTTTAATATAGGGTTGAGAAGAGCTTGTTTGCAGTTCTAACACGAATGCCATTGGAGCCCTTTAAGAGGAGATGATTCCGGGGTAACCGGGATTATTTCTTGTCTTTTTTGACGAACTTACTACCACTGATGGAAATGCCAATATCACCCTCTTTCCAGAAGATGGTACGCCATACTTGGTAATAGATGTGAAACATCGTCCAGACTATAATAGCATACATCGTGTAGTGATGCCATATCCTGACATCCATTAAAGTTCCACCGGTTGCAGGGATAGTCCAGTCCGTCGCAAAATGCAAGATCCATGGCCACCATGCTCCAATCGAGCTAATACCTGACGCAAGACCGTGAACATACAGCTGTAGACCTGTCAGCAACATCCAGATCAACATCAGATGAAAGATGGCAAAGTTTACCGCATTAAAACTGTCTTCATGTTGTGAATCAAACTTCTTGCGTCTGTTGAGTGTTATCAGGTTCAAAAAGACCTCACCAAACTCCACAACATTCTTTCCGGTTGGGATCAGCTTTTTATAGGGCTTGTTAAACCGGCTGAAAAAATAGAGATAAGCTATC
>JAUWLG010000178.1 GCA_030613795.1 Helicobacteraceae bacterium | reverse complement strand
TCAGGCAGCACTTATCCCTGTTATTAACGGACTTTTTGCCGTCGGACTGGTCTCTCTGCCGGGGATGATGACAGGACAGATCCTCTCCGATATCTCACCGCTTATAGCTGCACGCTACCAGATCATGGTGATGGCGATGATCTTTGGAGCTTCTGGGCTGTCCGTACTTCTTTTTTTAAAACTTGTTAAAGCAAATTTCATACGTTAATAGTCACTCACCTTACAGAGATTTTACGTGTTACATACTATACTTCTCTCATTAAAGGAGGTGCATCATGTCTAAACAGAACGTTCCATTTAGTATGAGTTGTGTTATCTTTGCCGGTGGAAAAAGTTCACGTATGGGCCAAGATAAGTCACTGCTTCCTTTTGGCGGCTGTAACTCACTCGCTGAATATCAATACCAACGCCTCTCTAAACTATTTGAAAATGTCTATATCTCTGCTAAAGAGAACAAGTTTGATTTTGATGCGAAGATCATCGAAGATTCACTAACTGAGAGTGTTTTTGCACCAACAGCAGGTTTTGAGGCGATGTTTCAACAGCTGCAAGATGAACGCATTTTTGTTTTGAGCGTCGACACGCCCTTTGTAGATGAAGAAGAGATCAGAGTCTTACTGGAAAATGACAGCAAAGATCTTGATGCTGTCATCGCAGAAACAGCCTCCGGCAGCCATCCGATGTGCGGTATCTACCACCGTTCTCTCTTGCCCTCATTTGAGGCCATGTTACAAGAGGACAATCACCGTCTAGGACAGCTGCTTAAAATGTCAAAAAGTAAATATGTGATGTTTGAAGAAGCGCCCTTTATTAACCTCAACTACCCTGAGGAATATGAAGAGGCTCTGAAAAGAATCTGAGATAGTTAAAGTTTGCTCTATATATCACCAGAGACCGCATTGTAGACTTTCAACACGCCACCAATACATGCTGTACCTTGATCGAAAAACTTGTTGGCATCAAGATGGATCTCTTCTTTACCTATAACATTCTCTTCAGTCAGTTTTGTATAAGCTGCAATTTTTGCATTGCCTGCATCAAGATCACTCTTAGAAAGACTTTTATAGCTGTGTTTGTCTAAATAAGTCTTCATCTGATTTCGATACTGCTCAATATTTGTCGCGAAACTGCGCATTTTAGGTGTTTCAATATCGTTACAAGTACCTCTGGCAACGATACCAGAACCCATACCGCGCAGCTTTCCTATGTTCTCAGTAAGAGGCAACAGCGTATTATTTAGCATAGAAACAGCCATATATGTATCGCCATTACCTGCTTTAAAGTGGGAATCAATGATCTTTCCATTTAATGCTATCCACTGCTCGATCACCGATGTATAAGAAGCAAAGACTTCTGCCGGGTTCTTTTTAAAGGCTTTTCTATTGAGCTTTTTAAGTTTTTTCATCAGAGCTGCCGACTCTTTAGAGTAGTTCTCAGGTAGTTTAGACTTAGATGAGAGTCTGTTTATCTCTTCAAAATCTTTCATCATCTGTTCGCGTTGAGCATAGACAAGAAGCTGAGCAGCGACATTGCCATTCATAAAGCTGTTAGTAAGACCACGTGTCTTCTGTGTACTGATCGCAACATCTTTAATTGAAGAGACAAGGTGCAAATACTCTTTATCTGTCCCTTTTTCATCAAAAAGTGAAAATGCCATCATTGGTGACACCGCGATCAATAACATCAAAATTAATTTTTTCAAATTCCACTCCAAATAGTAAAGATTGATTCATTATATTATCTTATGCTCTATTTTTTTTTACTGATATATATCAATTTTACCACTTTATTTATATTTATTAAACAGTAACGGTAACAATTGATTTGGTATAATTGAGCAATTTAAAATAAAGAACACCTAAAGAAGAGATAATGAATTTAACCCACTTAGATGAAAAAGACAGACCGAAAATGGTCGATGTCTCTGACAAAGATCAGACCACACGTGTCGCTGTGGCCAGCGGTATTATTGAGATGAGCCAAGACGCTTATGCTGCCATTGTCTCAGAAAAAACCAAGAAGGGGCCTGTTTTACAAACCGCTGTTATTGCAGCGATCATGGGTACAAAAAAGACATCTGATCTGATCCCGATGTGTCATCCGCTAAACCTCAGCGGTATCAACTGTGATGTTGATGAGCTGCCTGAACTGCCTGGCTTTAAACTGACTGTCACCGCAAAACTGACAGGGCAGACAGGCGTTGAGATGGAGGCACTTACCGGTACAAGTGTAGGACTTCTGACTATTTACGACATGGTCAAGGCAATTGACAAAGGAATGGTCATCCGTCATGTACAGCTAGAGAAAAAATCTGGCGGTAAAAGCGGCGATTTCTCTCGCAAAGGATAAGTGATGGCAACAGATAAACCTAAGCTCAAAGTTATCGGTGAAGGTGAAAACAGAAAGCTAGAACTTGAATACCCATGCAGCTGGAAATACAAGATCATCGGTGCCGAACGTAAAAAACTTGAAGAAGCTATTCACTCCGTTATCTTGGAACGTGCGCACACGCTCAAACACTCTAATGTAAGTAAAACAGGCAAATATGTCAGCCTGAACCTTGACTTGATTGTCCAAAATGAAGATGAGCGCACCTTCCTCTTTGAGGCACTTAAAGCACATCAAGATATTAAAATGGTACTATAAGAGACAACTGCATAATAGACACATACACAGAAGGAAATATGATGGATATGGAAAAATTTGAGCGTGATATACGAAGCTTTTATAAAAAACGCAAAGCAAAATCTCTTGACAAGAAAGTGCTCTCTTTAGCGGATCACATTGAGCAGGAGTGGCATATTGCCAAAGAGGAGCTCAAATTCCAAGAGCTGAAGACTATTGCTGAGACAATTTTAGAAATTGAGACACAAGCTCTTCATGATGAAGTCCAAGACCTCTTAGCTCAAAAAGAGCAGATCGAACGCCAACTTGAGAAAAAAGCAATCGCCTTACAAAATGCCAAATATGATGTCTTCAACACCATCGAAGAAGATATTGCTGCTGATGTTCCATCTGTCCAGCGTGACCTACACCAGATCAAACTACAATCTATCGACCTCTTTGACATGCTCCAAGAGATGGTCGAATCTGCAATCTTAACAACACTTGAAAAAGGCCATGACGTTGAAGAGACACTTAAAGAGATTAGTAAAGATATCACCTATGAGACACTTAATGAAGGCGTCATGAGTACCGTTCGTATTCGTAAGATTGTCTATACTATCTTGCAGAGTGCTATCGGTGTTGCAGAAGCGACACCAAATGCTGCTGAAGAGATCTTACGTGGAACACTAAAAGGTATACGTACAGGACTAGTACACGCTATTCGTGACTTTAAACAGCAACTACAGTATGTGCCCGAAGAGTTAAAAGCAAGCGTTCTAGCTGACTACGGTGACTTAGATGAACTTAAACAGACAAACCTAGTCTTTACACAGACCATACAGTCACTTTCGAGCTCGACAGACAAGAGCACTGAAGCACTACTGCAAAAAGTGAGTCAAGACATTCACCTCGATATGGACGAACTGATCCTTATCTCTAAAGAGACAGTCGAGGTGATGAAAGAGCGTTTTAACGCTGCTACTAAAGATGCGTTAGTGCGTGGTTCACGTGCTCTTCAGTCTGATAAAGCAAAAGAGGCTAAACGAATGGGTATTCAAGCCTTTGGTGCTGCTAAAACAGCCTTGGACAGCGCTATTAAAATAGCTAAAGACAAAATTGAGAAAAAGTAGAGACTTTCTACTGATCTTTTGCTAAAGTAAACATCCCGTCAAAATCACGTTTGAAGTCTGCACAGTGGTCACAGCATGGGACCATTTACAGAATAATGCCTTCTTTATAGACTGAGCGTACTTGCCAAATCATAAATCAGGATGTTGTCAATTTTTTTCTCACTCCAACTGTAACTATTCACTGGAAAAATCAATAAACTGCATTTAAGAGGTATCCTTAATATTTTGCCAGTATATTAATATCAAATAGATGATTATGCACATGCTTTTCAAGGCTGACTAAGTAGATAGTCTGCACAATATATGCAAGTCAATCACCAATAACATTAAAAAGAGGCAATTGAAAAAGCTA
>JAUWLG010000135.1 GCA_030613795.1 Helicobacteraceae bacterium | reverse complement strand
TGAAGCTGACTGTCTGATGTTTTGGAGGTTAGAATAAAGTAGTTACAATCTTCAACCTACTCGTTATCACGCAGAGCATTGAAACAAAAATACACACCTACCAATTTCTTCTAATTGAAACTTCTACCTTATTCAGACTTTTATAAACTCTTCTGTATACTTATAATATACATAATTTCAATTAATGATATAAAAAGGAAAAAAGATGAACAGAAGAGAAGCATTAAAAGTAGCCGGTATTGCAGCAGTCACAGCAGCGGTGGGCGCGTCAGCAAAGATGGAAGAGCAGTACATGAACCGTCTTGAGATGAAACCAAAAGATCCGGCACATATGGACAAAGGTGAACTTAAACACTCTCCGCTTGTCACACTTGGTGCTAAAGATGCAAAAGGGTATACACTAGTAGAGATCACAGTAGGACAAGGCGGGATCATCCATCCAAGTACACCTGACCACTGGATCGACTTTATTGAGCTTTATGCTGACGGTAAACTTGTCGGTAAAAGTACTCTAGAACCTGAGATCTCACGTGGAGCGGCTTCGTTTGCACTTAAACTTGACAAGGTTAAAACACTTACGGCAAAGTCTGGTTGTAACCTGCACGGCATCTGGACAACTACACTCAACGTTTAAACCTACTTTCCATCTATGACTAGGGGTTTGCTCTAGTCAACAAACTAATCATAAATCATCACTAAATTGTTTATTGTCAAGTAATTCACTCTAATAGTAGCTATACTAATGGCAAGAAATCATACAGACAATATTACCAAACAAAAGGAACATTATGGCGACAGAAGAACAAGCATTAAGTAACGAGGAATCTCCATCACATTCCCAACGGGCAGAAGCACTCAAAGAGACACTAGAGCAGATCATTATAGACTTGGATCCCAGTTATGGTGAGGTTGAGGACTATGCAAGGTATAAAGAGCTCTATACCGCCATTCTTGAAAGTACCCTTGTAGAGCTAAATGAGCTTGATGAAGATTTTGACTAGGATATCTCATATAAAGGTGAGTAACCTCACGTTTTTATGAGTAAAATAAGATAAATACTTATCATCCTATTTTATGAAAATAGCTATCTATCTCTGATAAACTCTAGAGAAACAATCTCAAAGAGCTGAACATGACACAATCACAACGAAAACAGATCAAAGATAAAATCATAGAAGACCTTGCAGATCTTGAACATGAGATAATTGGGCTTAAAGAGAAGACGAAGCCCATCACTCCAGATGTCTCTTTAGGACGGTTGACGCGTCTTGAGATGATAGGTGAGCAGCAGGTGAACGAACATGCTCTGCATGAGGCGGAGATCAGAGAGAACAGACTCAAATATGCACTGCAAAAAGTGGACAATGAAGAGTATGGTCTCTGTGCTGAGTGTGAAGAGGAGATCCCTTTTGGACGCCTTATGATCTTGCCAGAGGCGACACACTGCATTGAGTGTGCATCGCAAAAGAGCATTAACTGAGTATATAAAGACCTTAGTGGTCGATCATGACTACATCATCTCTTGAAATCAGGCAATTCAGGCAAGCATATTGCATAATTCATAACATTAACTATTATTATGTTATAATGCCGTAATTGAAAGATGATTTAGAGTTTCATCTTTGGCTTGCTTTTTATTGATGACCTTCCGTTGACAGTACGATCCACTCAAAAGAATACTCCACTTTATATTTTAAGCACACCGTAATGGCGTGTACACACAACCAAAGGAATTGCAATGGCAAATTTAGTAAACGGAACAGTAAAATGGTTCAACGATGACAAAGGTTTCGGTTTTATCGAACAAGAAAACGGCGGTAAAGATGTATTTGTACACTTTCGTCAAGTTAACAACAGTGGTCACGGCCGTGTTTCTCTCCAAGAAGGTCAAAAAGTGACTTTCGAGCTCGGTGAAGGCGAAAAAGGCCCACAGGCAGAAAACGTAACAGGTCTATAATCGTTACGATGGGCAGATCGCTCTGCCCAACTAAATGGTTCCAAGAAGAGACTCAAAGTCTTTACCCGAGTCATTTTAAAGGACAAGTTATGAAAAGCAGAGAAGCTGTTTTTAAAGCGTTAGAAGAAGGTTTGAAACTCTCCAGTTCTATAACCGGTCTGCAGTATATGCTGATAGACGGAAAATTGCACTCTCGCCACAGCGAGCGAAGCGATTGGAATGAGAGCAATCTCGGTTTTGACAGCCCGCCCTCTTGGCTCAGCCTTCAAACAATGAAGTCGTAGTAACAGTTTTAAAACACTCACTTTCAGAATCTATTTTGATTCATGGTACACAACAATGACGTTGTGTACCGAAACCCACACACTTCCTTCTTGAACATACAACATTGTCTTTTACTTACCTACTGTTTTATAAAATGAGCGTATTAGTCTGAATGTAGATGGATTAGTAGTTTGATGACAGCAAGATGAGTCTCAGGTGTCTAAAAGGTGCCTTCAATAAGCACCTTTTATCTCTTTTAAGCGTCTTTGTTTGACGCAGCAGATGCAGCAGCTTCTTCTGCTACTGTCGTTCCATTCTTCTCAGCCAGTTTTTTGAGGCGTTTTTCCTCTTTTTTCTTCTGCTTTTCCAGCTCTCTAGCGCGTTTTTCGTATGAGTAGTTTGTCTTAGCCATTAACGGTTACCTCTGTGTGAATCTCTGCTGCGCTGTTTCGTAGCAGGTCTGCCGCCACCCTGATGACGCCCTGAATCCTGACGTGTGGCACTTGTCGTTGATTTTGGACGCGATGCACCTGAACCGCCGGGACGTCCTCTGTTCCCGCCGCGCCCTGCACTTCTCTGCTGGATCGGTTCAGCTTTAATGTCCGGATTGACATCAAAACCGGGTTCACGTACTTTTTTAATCTCTTTTTTGATCAGTTTCTCAATGTCTCTAAGAAGTTTTATCTCATCAACACAGACTAAAGAGATCGCCTCGCCTTCGTTACCCGCGCGTCCGGTACGACCGATACGGTGGACATAGTCTTCCGGAACATTCGGCAGTTCATAGTTGACTACGTGCGGCAGCTGATCGATATCGATACCGCGCGCGGCGATGTCAGTTGCGACAAGCACACGCACCTTGTTCTGTTTAAAGTCAGCCAGTGCCTTGGTACGCGCCGACTGGCTTTTGTTACCGTGAATGGCTGCAGCAGCGATGCCGTCTTTACCCAACTGTTCTGACAGACGGTTTGCCCCGTGTTTTGTACGGGTAAAGACAAGTACCTGTTTCCAGTTGTTATCGCCGATAAGGTGTGACAGAAGTTCACGTTTACGCTCTCTATCTACAGGGTAGATACGTTGTGTAACGCTCTCAGCAGAAGTATTTCGACGTGCCACTTCGATAAGTTCCGGCTTATTTAGTAGTCTGTCTGCAAGTGTTTTGATCTCATTAGAGAATGTTGCTGAGAAGAGAAGGTTTTGACGTTTTTTAGGCAGCAGTGCCAACACTTTTTTAATATCGTGAATGAACCCCATGTCCAACATGCGGTCCGCTTCGTCAAGTACAAAGAAGTCAACAGTAGAGAGGTCGATGTATCCTTGATTAGCAAGGTCTAAAAGACGACCCGGTGTTGCAATAACAATGTCGACACCGCGTTTAAGCGTCTGTATCTGCGGGTTGCTGCCAACACCGCCAAAGATAACCGTTGACTTGAATGGCAGGTATTTGCCATACGTATAGACGCTGTCTGCAACCTGTGCAGCTAACTCACGTGTCGGTGTCAAGATAAGTGCTTTTACCTGACGCTTGCCCTTGTGTTGTGGTGCATCGCTAAGAAGTTGAAGCAGTGGCAGTGTAAAACCAGCTGTCTTACCCGTACCCGTCTGAGCCCCAGCCAAGACATCTTTTTTAGCTAGAACAATTGGAATAGCCTGTTTTTGAATAGGTGTAGGCGTAGTATAGCCTTGCTCATCGATAGCGCGTAAAATAGGCTTAGAAAGCCCCAGTGTAGAAAATGACATATATATGTACCTTGTTTTGTAAGAGCCAACAAATATTGTAATACCTGTGTCGGTCAAGGCTAATTGTAGAAATAAATTGAAAAATGAAGGGTAGGAAAATTTCCTAGATGCAGACCGAGTGCACTAAATTTTCGACATTATAGCAGAATCCATAAATTGCCCATTAAGCAGGAGCTATAAGCAAAGATAAACTAAAGGTTATTAATTCATCTTATGTAATTCAACTCTGTTTTAACACTATAATATTTCAAACATATTTTATCTCTAGTAATATCAAGTAACTTTTTCTTCATAACACCCTCCGGTAAAAAGAACACTTTGAGATAAAAAGTCCTAAATCTACATTTATCTATATAAAGTGTTCAATAAAGTTCTATTTCAATACTAAGTACATCTAACCATAGAGATAATTTACGCTTATTGTGAACTAAATATTAGAAAACATGTCATTTTTCAATAAATTAACATTTATATACATCATTTCATATTTTTAATTAAGTGTATTTTTAAGACTAAGTTGTATAAAATGTGCACCAATAAAGAGTTAGATGGTAAAGGAATGTTATTGAGTAGACCCAAAGAAACGATGAAGTCTAAAATTTTAAATGTTGCATTATCCAGTATTGCATGTTTAGTTGTATTTTTTATTTCTTTATATTTAGATATTGTGAATCAAGAGAAAGTATGAAAATGGTTGATGGTAGTTTATATATTGAAACAGAGTTACCTTACCGATATATATCATTAATCATGGTAGTTCTAGGAACAGTTTTATGGGGTTATGGCGACATCCCATTTAAATAAACATCTAACAAGTACTAGGAGAGAAATAGTTGCCCCTGCGGCGAAACTATTTCTCAAGACAAACGTTATAGATATAATATCCTCGTAATTTCAGACGCATTGTATGTTAAAGTATTGACTGCCAGTTGGTTTGATCCATCAAAAGAACAGGAGTGACACATGACGTTAGAGCTAGTGC
>JAUWLG010000017.1 GCA_030613795.1 Helicobacteraceae bacterium | reverse complement strand
AGGGTTTGAAATAATGGACATAGATATGCGTATTTTCTTGCGGCAATTCTATCCAGCCGTTATCTTTGACAAGGTGTTGGCGCATCTTCTCCAAAAGAGTCGGAGAGAGCTCTTTTTCATCCTCTTCTGAGATAAAGATCGGTTCTCTGTCCTCAAAGAGTGCAATGTAACCGGAACGGTCTTTCGGCGCTGTGTCAAGTAAGTGCAAAAGTTCCGCTTTTTTCGCTTCTATCGCACGATCAAGGTGAATGCCGCTGCCGAAAAACCACCCAAAATACTTAAAATCCACCACCTTTACTACCTGCAGAGAAGCCCCTTCTCTAAATCGTGTTTTGAGGTACCCCTCACCATACTTTCGTGCTATCTGTATCTCTTCGAGGATGATCGCACGGCCGTCGGCATCGGTAAAACCGGAAATATTTTTATTTTGAAATTCCCGGCTGCCTGATAGAAGACTGTTGCCCTCATAATCCGTGATCCAGATATAGTTTTCCTTACCATACCAGGTCATACTGCTGAGCGCATCGACTATACGCTCTTGGATCGCTTTGTCAGAGAGTTGGCCCTGATATTTGTTGTAGATGAATGATGCCGTCTTATGCGCGAGTTTCAGACGCTCGTCCAACTCTTTTTTAACGCTCTCTTCCAGATGTTCAAAATTATAGTTTGCAAGAATGTTGATATCTTTGACAAACTCTTCACCCTGGCGTTTTTCGCCCATAATATATTCGTCCATATAACGTGCAGCATTCTCTTTAAAATAGTAATTGAGTTTATCGATGTAAAAAGAGGTGATGACCACCGTAAGAATGGCTAAAGCGGTAAGTGGGGTGATGATGATCAGACGCAGGGTCCATCGCTCACGCAAAGCCTTAAAGTTCATCTTCCTCACCTAACATCGGCAGACTCTTTTTAGGTTTTAGCCCCAGTTTTTTCATCAACTCAACTCGACGCAGAAGGTTTCCTTTTCCGGTGCTGAGTTTGTTAAGTGCTTTGTCATAACTCTCTTGTGTTTTACCGATCTGGTCACCGATCTTGGTCAAGTCTTCCACAAAAGCAACAAACTTATCATAAAGTGCCTCTGCCTGACGGGCGATCTCTTGAGCGTTCTGCTCTTGACGCTCTGTACGCCAGATATGCTCAATGGTTCGCAGTGTCACCAAGAGTGTTGATGGGCTGACGATCATGATGTTTTTCTCATAGGCACGGCTGAAGAAAGTTCCATCTTGCTCGAGTGCCAGAAGAAATGCCCCCTCTATCGGCATAAACAGTAAGATGAAGTCAAGTGTATTGACCCCTTCCAGTTTCTCATACTGCTTCTCACTCAAACCTTTAATATGAGCATTGATGGAGGCAAGGTGGTTTTTAAGAGCCGATTCTTTCTCAATAGGGCTTTCGGCACTCATGAAACGTTCATATGCCACCAGTGAGACCTTAGAGTCAATAACGATGTCTTTGTTCTGCGGAAGATGGATGATGACGTCGGGACGAAGGGTGTTCCCCTCTTCGCCTTTGAAGCTCCCTTGCGTCTCATACTCCATTCCCTCGCGCAGGCCTGACTCTTCCAAAATCCGTTCCAAGACGATCTCACCCCAGTTCCCCTGGGTCTTGTTTTCACCTTTCAGTGCATTGGTCAAGTTTCTAGCGTCTTGAGTGATCTGTTCATTGAGTTCACGCAGACGAGAAAGCTCTTTATGAAGTACGGCACGTTCTGAGTTCTCTTTGACAAAACGCTCTTCCGTCTGTTTTGAAAAGCTGAAGATCTGTTCGCGGAATGGTTTTAACAACAACTGCAGTCGCTCTTGTGAACTCTCTTCAAAACGTTTTGTCTTAGACTCAAAGATCTCATTGGCAAGATGGTTAAACTGCTGCTTGAGTGTCTCTTTGGCTTCATCTAGAAGTTTTATCTTCTCATTATGTGACGACGTCGCATCTTCATGACGGGTATGCAAAACAGCATAATCACGTTCTAAAATATTTTTTTCATCATCCAGCAGCTTGTAATCACTTACTAATTGTTTAGACTCAACTGATTTATCAGTAAGTTCTTCCTCTAATACACTGACCTTGTTCTCTCTCTCACTTAATAGAAGTTCCAGCTCTTTGGCTTTTAGATAGTTGCTAATATATAAAAAAAGAAAAACGACGGTTGTCACTACAAAAATGGCTAGTAAAGTATATAGAAAATTATTGGGCATATATATCCTTATTGTGTTCTATATTATAGCAGTGAATAAAACTAAACTTAATAAATATTACAGAACCTCTCATAATTGTTATAATTTCGCTATAATTCCACCACTTAAACTTTTGAGCCTTTTTAAGGGTACCTCTAAAGCCTCCAAATATCAGTTTGGTGTTTTTAGTGATACCCTTTCGACATAAGTACAGGGCAGTGTGATATACGCCAAAAACCCTCTAGAGAGCCCAGGTGGGCCAACTCCTAAAAGTTTATAATTTACTAGATACCTATTTAAGCTATTTGCCATGGCAATAATCATGCGTGTGCTACAAGGTGTCCTACATTAAAATGGATTACAATGAGTAACGAAACAACAGAAACAACAGAAACAACAGAAACAACAGAAACATCATCAGAGCAGACAATTGCTGAAGCACTTCCAGCAGAAGAGACATTTGAGCAGTTCGGTCTTAAAAAAGACATTATGCGTGCCATCAGCTATGCCGGTTTTAAAGTACCAAGCCCGATCCAAGTTCAAGCGATCCCTCTCGTTATGCAAGGACGTGATATCGTTGCTCAGGCACAGACAGGTACAGGAAAAACTGCTGCATTTGGTCTACCAACGCTAAACAAGATCGACCCTAAAGGTGGAGTCCAAGCCCTTATTATTACCCCAACACGTGAACTTGCCAACCAAGTCAGTGATGAGCTATATAAGTATGGTAAGCAAGCGGGTCTCCGCACAGTTACTGTCTATGGTGGTAGCTCGTATGGCCGTCAAATCGGTCTTATTGAGCGTGGAGCACAGGTTGTCATCGCGACACCAGGCCGTCTTAAAGATATCCTTTCTCGTGATATGCTAAAAGACTTTGCACCGTCGACTGTTATTATTGACGAAGCGGATGAGATGCTTGACATGGGTTTCTTGGATGATATTAATGAGATCTTCTCTTATCTTCCAACAGACCGTCAAACACTTCTTTTTTCTGCGACGATGCCGCAGCCTATCAAGAAACTAGCAGAGCGCATTCTGGTTGATCCTGCCTTTATCACGATCACACGTTCTGAGACGACAAACGTTGACATCGAGCAGAAGTACTATGTTATCGATGAGAACGAGCGTGACGATGCGATCATCCGTCTTCTTGATTCTGAAGAGACTACTAAATGTGTTGTCTTCTGTCGTACTAAAAAAGAGGTTGATCGTGTTGCAGAAGTACTTATGGGTGTTGGATACAACGCTAAAGGTCTTCATGGCGACATGGAGCAGCGTCAACGTGAGGCTGTGATCAAAGGTCTTAAAACAGGTCAGTATGACATCCTTGTTGCAACGGACGTTGCCGCGCGTGGTATCCACATCAACGATGTAAGCCACGTTTTCAACTACCACATCCCTTTTGACTCTGAGTCTTATGTTCACCGTATCGGTCGTACAGGACGCGCGGGCCAAAAAGGTATGGCGATCACACTTCTTACGCCACGTGAGTTCAAAGAGCTACAGCGTATTAAATCTAAAGTCGGTACAACAATGGAACATGCATATATTCCATCGAAATCGTCTATTAAAACAGCTAACTTCTCTTCTATTGTTGAGTCAATCGAAAAACATAAGGTCTTTGACGAAGCACACCAGATCCTGGATGCACTTCGTGAAGACATCGATGATGAGCAGATCATCTACAAGCTTATCTCTATAATCATGGATCGTCAAGAAGTTAAAGGTCCAAACCAGATCGGTATTAACCCTGAACGTCTTGAGAAGATCTTACAAAACCTAGAGCGCGGCGGACATGGCGGAGGCGGTGGAAGCCGTGGTCGTGGTGGTTACCGTGGTAACCGTAGCCGTGGCGGCGGAGGCGGCGGATACCGTGGTAACCGCGACAGAAACAGAGACTAAGTCTCACCCCTCTTTGAGAGAGTTTTCTCTCTCACCTACATTTAACTAATTCAACTCTCAGATATATTATAATTCCTCAAACCTATACGTACTACACTTAAAAACTTATTTTTGAACCTTGTTACCCAATTACAATTACCTGAACCTTCGACTGTAAAAGTGATGTGACTGTTCTAAGGAATAAGAGCTTAAGCAGGAGAACTCTTTCTACTTATCAGCCATAAAATCAAATAGCTTCTGTTTTGAAAGTGGTTTGCAAAAGTAGTATCCTTGTCCAATGTCACAATCAAGTTCTCTTAGGGACTCTTCTTGCTCTTGTGTCTCTATTCCCTCAGCAACAACACTGTATTCAAGACTGCTTGAGAGTGCAATGATCGCCTTGGTTATCTCATAATCATTTTTATCACTGGCGATCTCATCAATAAACGATTTGTCGACTTTGATCGTATCGATCGGCAGTTGTTTTAGATAGCTCATAGAGGAGTAACCGGTTCCAAAGTCATCTATCGATATTTTCAGACCCAGCATTCGCAGGTCATCTAAAACAGTTAAATTGCTTTCTGTATACTCCATCAAATATCTTTCGGTTATCTCTATCTCTATATGATGCGCTTCAATACCAACGCTGTCAATAATATATTTTATCCGATTCAAAAAATCATTTTGACGGATCTGAACACTGGAAACATTAATAGCGATGGTATCTAATGTCGTTCCGGCTTTTTGCAACTCTACAAATGTCTTACACGCCTCTTCAAATACGAATTCTCCGATATCAATGATCAATCCGGTCTCTTCAGCTACCGGAATAAATTCATCAGGACCAACTTGACCAAGTTCTTCATTATGCCAGCGAAGCAGTGCTTCTAAACCAATGACCCGCTTGGTTTTAAGATCATATTGCGGCTGATAACATAAGCTCAGCTCTCCATTTTCAATAGCATTGCGCAAGTGCTGTTCCATTTTCAAACGGAAATGCGAGTTCTCCGAAAGTTCTTCTTGATAATAGTGGAACCTGTCTTTTCCAAGTTTTTTTGCCTGGTACATAGCACTATCCGCATGTTTGATAACGGTATGCATCATATCCCCGTCATCCGGAAAAAGCGCGATCCCGATACTTGCCGTTGTCGTCAATGTATATGAGTTCACTATTATCGGCTCTCTTATAGCAGCGATGATCTTTTTACTCACATGTGCCGGTTCACTGTTTTCTTTCATCATCTCCAGGATAACAACAAACTCATCCCCGCCAAGACGTGCAAGTGTATCGCCTTTTCGCAGTACTGATTTTATTCTGTTTGCGACCGTCTTTAATAACTCATCGCCAATGTGATGGCCCAAAGTATCATTGATCACTTTAAAACGGTCAAGATCGATAAACAGTATGGCTGCTGTTGTCTTTTTTCTTCTTGACACGGCCAAGACCTGTTCAAGACGCTCTTCAAAATAGATCCGATTGGGCAACCTGGTCAATGAGTCATGATATGCCAGAAAGTCCATCTCTTTTTGCTGTTCAACATATTTGGTAATATCGAGCTTGATCGCAAGATAGTTGACCAACTCATTCTCTATATACACGGGAACGATAGAGGCCTTTTCATGAAACAGTGAACCGTCTTTTTTCCTATTGACAAACTCACCTTCCCACTTTTCACCCCTCTTTAAAGCAGCATTGAGTTCATCATAATAAGATTGATCGACTAGATCTGATTTCAGGATCCTTGGATTTTGACCTATTACTTCTGAGGACGTATATCCAGTATCACGTTCAAACACCTCATTGACATAGACAATGTTTTTCTGCGCGTCCGTCATCACAACTGAGTTATCGCCATGTTCAACAGCAGAACGAAAGGCCATAAGTCTCTGTTTTACACGGACAGAATGGCGATAGACCCTTATCAAGGCCACAACAAATATAAAAGCTGATACAAAAGCGAACAGTGCGATCATCCTCTGTAAAAACAGCTTTTTCTTATACCCGGCATCTAGCTGCACATGCAGCTTGTCAAGCTTCTCATACAGTAGCATCTGTTCTGATTCAACACGTATGCCTTGAAGCTGCTGGATATTTTCCAGCATTAATCTGGCATGTTGTAAAAAGTAGGAGAGTCTCTTTATACGCTCTTTTGTGCTATACATAGTAAGCTGTCCAAGCTTCTCATCGAGTACCTCAGTCAAGGCATGAATGTTAAGAAATTCTTGCAGCAGACTAAAAAGTGTATTGCGTATCAGTTTTTTAACATCTGCCGAAACAGTTGGGTCATTTTCAATACCTTCAGTGAGTTGAAAAAGGTAATGCATCGAGTTCAAGACCTGGGCATTATTGGACTTACTATACTCGATCAACGCACTTTTTTCATCATAGGCAGCTTTGATATCACTAATGTCACCATTTAACGTAAAGTCAAAGGTACTGCTCATATCACTGCTTTGCAATAACGCCAACGTCTTTTCAAACGTATCCATTTTGTTATTGATCTCGTCATAATTGGTAAAAGTGAGTTTTTGCGTTATAAAGCTGTCTAACTCTTTATCCATGATCTTCAGCTGAACGATCCAGCCATGATACCTGTCATAATACTTGACATCATTATCGATCTTAAACAGATAGACAAAAAGCAGCAGTAGAAAAAAGACGAATCCTACCATCAACTTTACAAAGTTGTCCTTCTGCTTTAACTGCATACTATCTCTTCGCCTGAAGTGGTATCTCACCGTTTAATGAACTTAAAAAAGCTACAATCTTCATGACCTCTTCCTCACTCACAGGCCGACCCAGCTGATATCGTGCCATCATCTTAACTGCCTCATCCAAACTCGCTGTTCTACCGTCATGAAAATAGGGAGAGGTCATTGCAACATTTCGCAATGACGGCACTTTAAAAAAGTATCTGTCACGATCTTTTTTTGTGACATTGTAGCGCCCCAGATCAGCACTTTTTGTATTTTCTATCACACCAAATTTATTGTAGAGATTTCCACCCACATTTTGACCGTGGTGACAGGAGATACACCCCTTGGATTTAAAAAGTGCATACCCCTCTTTTTGATTGTCAGAGATAGCGTTTTTATCACCTCGAAGATATTGATCAAAAGGAGCGTTTGGCGTTGTCAGTGCTTTCTCATATTCGGCGATGGCGTGGGTGATGGTCTCTTTTGTAATACCCTCACTGTAAAGCAGTTCAAACTGTTTTTTGTATTTTGATGCATTGAGTGTCTTTATGAGATTTTCAAAACTGTTTCCCATCTCAATAGGGTTTTCTATAGGACCGATTGCCTGTTCTTGAAGGTCTTTTGCCTTGCCATCCCAAAACTGCCTGAAATTATAAACAGCATTATAGACCGTCGGTGAATTGATCACCCCTTCTTGGCCGTTGATACCAAATGAGAACTTGAGGTTATCGTCTCCACCGTTTTCAAGGTGATGACATGTCGCACAAGAGATCGTGCCGTCTTTAGAGAGCATAGGGTCGAAAAATAGCTGTTTTCCCAATGCTGCGATCTTCTCATCATATTCTGCTTTGAGCGGCAGTGGTTCAATCGGCTCAGCATAAAGCGAAACAGAAAAAATCAGAAGGGAAAAAAACAGATAAGACTTCTTCATACTCTTTATGATCTCAACTTTATTTGAATTCGATACAGCATATTTCTAAAAAACCTGACACACTCAAAGCTTTTTAGAAATGCTTATAAGACTTATAATTATTATACTCTAATCTTTTAATATCTAACTAGTCAGTTCTGAGGAACTATCAATAGTATTATTAGTTTTATTGGAGACTTTTAGAGATAATCAACTATATCTGCAACATCACTCAGTGCATTTGTCTCTATCATATGTAAAAGAGGATGAGAGACTGAAGCCATTGGACCGCTAAGAACAAGTTTATCGACTTTTTTAAACTCATTTGCACTTAGTGCTAACACTAACGATAGAAATAAGAGTGCTTTTTCTAACATTTTTATACATTTAATTCTTTAAAAATTCTGCAATTACTTGTTTTGCATGAGTTTTATCTAACGAGCTATGTCTCATCTGTAAAACTTTCAATATAGGACATAAAAGAAGAATTGATTTATCTTTTACACCAAACTCTCTATAAATCTGTTTCGTTTCATTTTTTATTTGTATTGTTGACATTTGTATTATCTCCTTAAAATAGGTAACCGATTCTAAATATAAATCTCTGTTTCTCAAGTGGTTGATACTCTTTTAAATTGTAATGAGCTAAAAATGCAACACCTACACCCATATGAAGTTTTGGTTTGTCAAATGGTAAAAACTCTATCTCAGGAGTTATATACCCTACTGTTCCACTAAATGCTTTAAATGGAAGTTTTGAGCGAAGTATAGGGTTCGTATCATCACCCATATCTGTCTCACTGTTGTATTTTCCATTATATTCTACACCTAAGTTTATGTTTTTTGTAACGGCACTTGTAAATGATAGGTCATAACTAAGTTCATTTCCAAAATCATAATCATGTTCAGCTAATGGTCTATATGTGTACATAGTGTGAAAGTCAACTCTCATACTATTGTTGATGAGTTTAGATACACCTAGTTCAGCTTTGTATTCAGCTGCTCCTGTGCCCATTTGTGTTGGCATAGGTGTGTTTTCATTCAGTGCAAACGGCGGTGCTGTTTTAAATCCACTATCAGTTGAACCGGTAGGAAGTTTCACACCTGCTCCAGCAGAGAGTTGAAATCCATAATCTTGCATAGGAAGAACTACATATCTACCCATAACAACTATATCCCCTATGCCACTATTATCAATAGCTACATCATTTGGCCCCAGTTTTGCAGTAGCCTCTATATGTTTGTAAGGCATTACAACTCTTATCTCAAAGTTTTTACTAACTCCATATCTAAGTGCAAGTAGTGTAATATTTGCTGTAGCATCAAGATGTTCTTTGTTTGTTACCTCTTTTGTCCCATCGAACATACTATCTCTTTTTAGATATATATGTTTAATACCCATTTTTACTTTTCCTTCAGGAAGAGTCATAGCCCCTCCTTTAGAGTTTATACCAGGGATTACTTGTGCATTTAGCAAAACCGAACCTGCTAAAACTGTTACTAATATTTTTTTCATTTTTTCATTTTCCTTGTAATGATAATCGTTTTCAATAGAAAAAGTTTAACCAATATTTTCTTATTTTTATATTAATTATGATATTAATTATTATAACTATCTATATCAAGGAAGTTTATTTTATATTAATATTTCAGAGGACGATGGGTCTGGTGATAGCAATCAGTTTTGTTGGAGACTTTTAGACAAAATCAACTTTTTTGTTTAGGGTATTCTTTTAGAACGCGAATTCAGGAGAGTTTATTACAACACAAAAGTTGCCAAGACTAAAAACTTGTAGGTTCGCCCAAAGGCAGTGCGTAGTCTCCTTTAGGGCTTCGCTCCACTTACCGTATAAAGTACTGAATGACGAAAAAATAGCGTGTACGATTATAGAGAGAGAAGCAACTATGAAACTGTTGCGTAGGCCTTTTGCAGTGCACCATAAAGCACCTTAGGCGTCAAAGAAGCGTTCTCTTCCCAAAGCGCTTGCATTACAACATTGTCCTCTTTACCATTCCACACTTTGATGTAGGTCCCCTCTTTATAACCATTGTCTTGACGGAACTGGTTGAGAATGTTTTTACCGACATAGAGACGGTAAAGGTCTTGGAGATTAAGCTTGCTCATGTAAGCTAGTTCAAAAAAGTCTTCAAAAAGTTTAGGACCGTCAATGGTATCACGGTTGACCGCATTTAAGATGAGATCTTCTACCTTTGCCATAATCGTACTTGGTTCAGCAAACTCCAGTTCACCATTTTCCTGTAGGGTCTGGTAACCGGGTTCTTCTGAGATTTTCATCGCCAGATCTTCGATCGTCCCGCGGAAGTTTTGAGAGTAGTCTTCTAGACCAAGACTCATAATAAAGTGCCACACATCCACCACTTCGATCTGAAGGTTAGCCCAGGCAGGATCAGCATCAATAGCTTTCCAGTGTTTCCACGCAAAAGAGTCCACCATCTCAGCACACTCCATATAGATACAGCGTTTCCAGTTGATGACCTTGCCGTTTTTTGTCTTGCCGGCTTCCCAGCCTTCACCATTTGTCGCATCATTCAACTCTTGTTGCAACAGCAACATCTCTAATACTTTTTCCATTTTTTCCCTTTACCTATTCATTTAACACACTAAATTTTTCGTCATTCCTGCGTAGGCAGGCGAGTGGAGCGAAGTGCCCTTGGGTGAATCCAAGAATTACAACTTTCAAGCTATTCAAGCCGTTTGATTCCTGCCTGCGCAGGAATGACATAGAACTAACTACTCAAAAAAATTATTAATAAATGTATTTTACTAAACTTCCCCGTTATTTGCCCTTTGCCAATAGAGCTTTTTACCAAAACCCAAACGGTTGTCCGTCAGTTTTATATCTTCTAGTTCTATAGACCATAACTGAGGGTTCATCACCTTGGCAAAAGGAAACTGTTTAAAATAGAGCTCACCTTCTTTATGAGTAATCGTCCTCATCTTGGCCCTGAACTGAATACCTTCGATCTTACCTACCTCATCGGTCTCCAAAGCGACTGTCCCCGAAACATTCTCATTGGCTAAGACATTTTGAATATGCTCTGTTTTTGTATCTGAAGCAACAACAAAGGCCACTTTTTCGGCATCATACGCATAAAAGAGGCTGGCTGACTGCGGCACATTATCAGCCGAAGTGGCTAAAGAGAGAAGATGGTGTTTTGCAAGAAAAACTTTGATCTTCTCAAGTGTCTTTGGCATCGATCATCTCAATATATTTGGCAATGGCATCAGCATCGTTCATCGCTTTATAGTTTGGAGGCAGAACGTCCATACCGCCATAAGCCCCAAGTACAGCACCCACGATCATACCACGTGCAGCCGAATCACCGCCGGAAAGGGCATTGGCTTCCATCGCCTCTTGAAAATTACTGAAACGTTTTAAGAGGTAGATAACAGCTGCAAAACCGTCATCGACACTGCACGATTGGCCTAAGGCTTTGATCGCTTCAATACTCTCTGTCTCTGCCATAGCCACACCTTGGTCTACCCATTTTTGAATGTTTTCAGAATAAGCCAAGGCGATCTCGTCGATGGCATGTACGATCTCTGCACCCAGACTTACCGCTAAAATGAGCTCATTAAAGTAAGCAGCACTCTCTACCAACTCTTTGGTCATATGGGTAAAGACAGTGTGCAGTTTGACATACTCCATCATCTTGTCTATGTCATTGTGGTAGGTGTAGATCAATGGCATCATACGCCCAACCACACTTAAATCACGCGAATTGGAACCACATACCAGTGAGCTTGTACCTTCATCAAGTGCGCCTATTGTGTGCTGAGATGCCCCATCGATATAGCCCTTATATGAGGACATCTTCGTTTTCCACGTGATAGAAAAACCATGAACAGTAAACTCTTTTTCTCTCGCAATCGTCTCTAATAGCCAGAGCATCTGGTCACCGTAATGAGTAAAGTCCCCGGCAGCTTTACCTTTATGATAGTCTGTCAACGGATCATTAAAACACTTTGTATCAAACTCGGATTTGGATATCTGATGGGTATCGTAGAGCCAGTGGGCACCTAAGGCGTAGGCATCTCCGTAAAAGGCACCCCACAATGCTGCTTGTAGTCTATTTTTCATGATTGACCTTCTTTAGGACACCTCTAAAGATGCCCTTTATTATACTTATTTTCGAGTATAGCATGATATTCGTAGATCGCCTCGACATAATCAACCGGCTCTTGCCCACGGGCGTAACCATACTTTAGATCTTTGTAGTATTTACGCTGTGAGAGCAGCGGCAGAACCGTTTTTAGATCTTTCCACCTGTCTGGATCTTTTCCAAGTTTTCTAGCAAGTGCTCTTGCATCGATAAGATGCCCCATTCCTACATTATACGCAGCATAGGCAAACTTATAGCGCTCCACACCTTGGACATCAGGTGAGACACGCTCTAACAGCTGTGCGTAATATTTTGCACCGCCGTAGATACTTTGTGTTGCATTTAAGCGATATTTCACACCCATCTCTTTTGCTGTCGGCAATGTTAACATCATCATCCCGCGAACACCCGTCGGACTCTTTGCCAAACGGTCCCAATGCGACTCTTGATAAGACTGCGCAGCCAGGAGCGTCCAGGGAATGTCATACTTTTGGCCCACTTTCATAAAAAGATCTCGATATTTGGGTAGACGCGATTTCAGACGTTTATGAAAAACAGAGATATTAACGTAGTTGAACTGTTGAGAATTACTATAGTAGTGGTCTTTGAGTTGCGCCATCTTGCCTGAGCACTCCAACTTGCTTAACCAAGCGATGAGTTTAGCATTGAGCT
>JAUWLG010000287.1 GCA_030613795.1 Helicobacteraceae bacterium | reverse complement strand
CGTTAGTTGCATTTAGTACTTCACGTACAATAATAGAGTGCGCACAACCAGGGCAAAGAAGGTTTGCACCTTCAAAACGGTCTGCTGATGTTGAGAACTCTTTTAAGTTTTTGATTTTTTTAATTTCACTCATAATGTTCTCCTTATAAGAATGATAGTTTCGGACCACGAACGCCGATAAACTGCTGAAGTGGTGTTGTTACTTTACCTGCGTCAACATTAGCTTGAAGTTCAGTGTAAAGATCAACCAGATGTGCTTTAGTCAAGTCACGACCACCAAGACCATAGATATAACCAGAAAGTAGTGCACGGTCATCAGTGTTGTAAAGTGCACCCGCAATTTCGTTGAACAGTGCGCCAACTGTACCACCTGGAGCTGATCGGTCTAGTGTAGCGATCGCTTTAACACCTTTGAGTGCTTCTTTGATCTGCTCGAATGGGAATGGACGGAATACACGGATTCCGACAACACCAGCTTTAATGCCTTTAGCACGCATCTCTTTAGCAACTTCACGAGCTGTCTCAACAGATGTACCCATACAAAGAACTGTTACGTCCGCATCGTCCATGTCATATGACTCAACAATGTTGTACTTACGACCCGTTAACTTCTCAAAGTCGTCAAATGCAGCTTGAACCTTAGGCATAACCTTAGTCATCAAGTCATTGTGTTGACGTGATTTATGCTCAAAGTGCCAGTCCTCTTCCGTCTGAACACCGTGTGTTACCGGATGGTCAAAGTCAAGCATGTCGTTCATTGGCTTATAGTCACCGATGAAACCGTACGCTGTGTCGTCGTCCATTGTCTTGACACCTTGTGCCGTGTGAGACGTCATGAAACCATCTTGGTGGACCATACATGGGAGACGTACATCGTGATCTTCAGACACTTTGAAAGCGATGAAGTTCAAGTCATATGCCTCTTGTGGGCTGTAAGAGTCTAGTTGAATCCAACCGCTGTCACGACCCAGGTACATGTCAGAGTGGTCACCATTAACGTTTAGCGGTGCAGCAAGTGCACGGTTAACAACGTTAAGAACGATAGGAAGACGCATACCAGATGCCTGATAAAGAGTCTCGACCATAAGTGCAAAACCTTGAGACGATGTTGCAGTTGCAACGCGACCACCGGCAGCAGCTGCACCGATACATCCTGACATAGCAGCATGCTCAGACTCAACCATTACAAATTCGCCTTCGACATAACCGTCAGCTAGAAATTTTGCATAACCTTCAACAATAGGTGTTGATGGCGTAATCGGGTACGCTGCAACAACATCTACTTGTGCTTGACGAAGTGCTTGAGCAGCGGCAAAGTTACCGTCCCAAACTTCAGTCTCACGTAATTCCATTTTATCAAATGCCATTATTTTTCCTCTTTATCTTTCTCAGGCCAACCAGCCAGTTCTGTCTCTTCATCTGCTTGTTCCGGGAACATTAGAAGTGATTTAGGGTTTGTAGGACAAACCTCAACACAGATACCACAACCTTTACAGTGATCCATATCGATACCGATCATCTTTTTATCACGAGAGATAATAGAGATGTCCGGACAAAAGATCCAACAAAATTGACAATCAATACAGTAGTCTTTATGAAATATTGGTTTTTCAATACGCCAGTCAGCAACACTTGCAGTAAACGAGTTACTGTTTGAGTAGTTACGATCTTCTTGAACTGTTGTAGCGATATCTTTTACTTCACCATCAAACGAGCGGAGCATTGCACCGATTTCGAATTCATTCCATCCGTTATTTTGCATCTATAACTCCTTATTTTACTTCATCATACGCACGTTGGATCGCAAGCATATTTGCATCAACGATCTTCTGTGGCAGTTTTCCAAGAACTCTTTTCATGTTGTCTTTAAAGAACTCAATGTCATACATCTCTGATATCTTCATAAATGCGCCCAACATCGGTGTATTAGGGATAGCACGACCGATAGTCTCTTGCGCGATCTTAATACAGTCAAGTGTGTAGACTGTCTTACCTTCAAGCTTTGGCTGAGACGCGACTAACTCTTCAGTAGTCATGTGTGTTGTAATAATGAATACAGTATCTTCTTTTGCATTCATTGTTACATCAGTTGTATAAACAAGCGCAGGATCGATTACAAAAACGTAATCTGGCTCCATGTACTTTTCATGATTCATAATCGGTGTCTCAGCAACACGGTTGTATGCAGTCATCGCAGCACCACGCTTTGCAGAACCGTAGAACGCGAACGCTTGTACCTCTTTACCGGTAGTTGAAATTACGTCCGCTAAACCTTTAGCGCCTGTAACTGCACCTTGACCAGCACGGCTATGCCATCTAATTTCGAGCATGAAATCTCCTTAAATAATCTTCTGCTTTACGCAAAAATCTGAATATTCTGTATTTTATGCAAGTTGCTCTTAAAGGTAGCTTCACTTTTTTGTGTTTGAAAAAAGGGTGATATTAACGTGACTTTTCTACCAGTTTTGCGAGTCGTTTCACCGCTTGAAGAGCGTTATTATCTATAAGATCAGTTAATGTTTTTAATTGTTCAGCATTATCATAACCACTTAAGACACCAACACTGTTAATACCAGCACTGTTTGCCGAACCGATGTCTAAACGTGTATCACCAATGATCCAACACAGCTCTTTAGTAACACCCATCTTCTGCATCGCTTTTTCTATAGGTTCTGCATGCGGTTTCGGGTTTTCGACATCTTCACGACCGATCAAGACCTCGAAGTGATGCATCAGCTCAAAATGCTCCATCAAGACACGAGAGTACTTA
>JAUWLG010000134.1 GCA_030613795.1 Helicobacteraceae bacterium | reverse complement strand
CCAGTTGATGTTGTAATGCATGCTAACTTACCTGAGTTTATCTCTAACCGTTCAGGTGTTGCACTTCGCCCAGGCGATGGTGTAATTCACTCTTGGTTAAATAGAATGGTTCTTCCAGATACAGTAGGTACAGGTGCGGATTCACATACACGTTTCCCTCTTGGTATCTCTTTCCCTGGTGGATCTGGTGTTGTTGCATTTGCTGCAGTAACAGGTGCTATGCCTTTAACAATGCCAGAGTCTGTACTTGTACGTTTCTCTGGTGAGATGCAACCAGGTATCACTTTACGTGACCTTGTTAATGCTATCCCTTATGTTGCGATTCAAAAAGGTCTTCTTACTGTTCCTAAAGCAGGTAAGAAAAATATCTTCGCTGGTCGTATCTTAGAGATCGAAGGACTACCTGATCTTAAAGCTGAGCAGGCATTTGAGCTTTCTGATGCATCTGCTGAGCGTTCTGCTGCAGCGTGTACAGTACTTCTTAACACTGCACCGATCGAAGAGTACTTAAAATCAAACGTCACTCTACTGGAAGCGATGATCAAAGATGGTTACTCTGATGCTACAACTATTCAACGTCGTGTTGACAAGATGAAAGCATGGTTAGCTAACCCTACATTGATGAAACCAGATGCTGACGCTGAATATGCTGCAGTGATCGACATCGATCTTAACACGATCACTGAGCCGATCCTTGCTTGTCCTAATGATCCGGATAACGTTAAACTTCTTTCTGAAGTTGCCGGAACTAAAATTGATGAAGTATTCTTAGGTTCTTGTATGACAAACATCGGTCACTACCGTGCAGCTGGTGAAGTTATGCGTGGAGATACTGAAAATGCAGTTGAGAAATTCTGGATCGTTCCACCAACGCGTATGGATGAGCAGCAACTTATCAACGAAGGTTACTATGATGTGTTTAAAGAGATTCAAGCACAAACAGAAGTTCCAGGATGTTCTTTATGTATGGGTAACCAGGCGTCTGCTCGTGTAGACTCTACGGTTTTCTCAACATCTACTCGTAACTTCGATAACCGTCTAGGTAAGGGAACTCAAGTCTATCTTGGTTCTGCAGAGCTAGCGGCTGTATGTGCTAAGCTTGGTCGTATTCCAACACCTGCTGAGTACATGGACATCGTTCCTGCTAAGATCGAAGGTAAAGAAGCGGATATTTACAAATACCTTAACTTCAATGAAATTGAAGGTTATCATCTTGAAGAGCGTAAGCTTGCTGAAGATAAATATGGCGTAACAGTAAAACCTGTATAGTTAAAAATTCAAATAGCGGCGCATGCCTGCGGTGGTGTAAACACATCACCTTCGGTTCCAAAGCTATAAACGACAAGCAGTTGTCGTTTACTTAACGCTTTTCATGTCGTTACGCTTGTCACACGGGACTCCGACGTTGATGCTGAATCATATCAACTCTGGTTCCACTTTTAAAAAAGCCAAGCAGTTGGCTTTTTCTTCACAAAGTTCACCTCACTAGACTCCTTGAATTTGCATCACCCTTTGAGTTTTTACTCCTGATAACCTTTTAACATCATCGCTACAGTGCACAAGATCAACTATTCAATCGAACAACTTTAGCGCTTCCCTTTTATTCTATTATCAATTATCAAACACATTTGTTTCTTATATTTAGCGTTTAAGTACTCTACTCATTTTCCTCATAATTCTTAGTTCCTATTTCTCTTTACTTTATCATAAGATGGCGTCTAAATATAAAAGACCGATTAATATGATAAACTTTTTATAGGTTGTAAAATATATAAATGAGTCTGACCTGGAAAGTGAGGAGATGATGAGCGTAAAAAGGCAGCTGTTTTGGTTGATGGTATGGGGTGTTGCTTTTGCCTATATTGAAGCTTCTGTCGTTGTCTATCTGCGTGAGATCTACTATCCGGAAGGGTTTGCCTTTCCTGTCGTTATTGCTGAGACCCGTATGGTTATTACCGAACTGTTTAGAGAAGTGGCAACGCTGATCATCATGTGGGCGACAGTTAGTCTGGTTTATCAAAAGCTGCAGAGCAAGATGGCAGCCTTTATGGTGATTTTTGGCATCTGGGATATCTTTTACTACCTTTTTCTGAAAATAGTTCTAAACTGGCCGGAGGGGCTGGCAAGCTGGGATATTCTCTTCTTGATACCTATGCCATGGGTCGGTCCGGTATGGGCACCTGTTGTCGTCTCATTAGGATTTATCTATGCCGGTATCGGTATTTTAGTGCGAAATGCAGAAGGGTATTTTTTACATTTTGGCAGAAAATTTATTTGGCTTGAGTTTATTGCCGCTATCATCATCATAGTTTCCTTTCTGATTCCGGGATACGCAGTAATTGCCCAGAGCATTCCAAGCTATTTTCCTCAGTATCTGTTTTGGGCAGGGTTCATAACAGGTTTCGGAGCCTTTCTTTATCACTATCATATACACTTCAGGCGTTGAACCTCCACAACATCAGCTCTTCTCTTTGCCGCTTGATAAAACATGTCAGATTTGTGAATATGTGGAGAATTACCGATAGGTACAACTCTTTTCTGAACACTGTAGATTGTTTAGTTATTTCAAAATAGATATAGTTTGTAAACCTATACTTGAATTTGAAGTGGTAACATCATAGAATTTTACATTCTTTTTACAATCTTTCATTATTATTCCACAAAAAAATGGGAGAATAATAGAGTGTTCATTCTAGATGATTTCGAACTTTATCAAATTGTTAATATCTTTGCCGTTGTTATTGGGTTGACTTATGGCGCAATCGCTCAAAAAACACAATTCTGCTTTAACGGTGCTATCAAAGATTTTGTACTAAGTAAGTCTACACGAAGAGCAGCTTCTATCCTAACAGCCATGATCAGTGCTATCTTGTCTTCTCAATTACTCTCTTACATCTACGCGATAGACTTTACTGCAACTATCTATCTGCAATCCGGTATAAATTATTTTACTATCATATTTGGCAGTGTGCTCTTTGGGGTAGGTATGATGAGAGCTGATGGATGCAGCAGCCGCCATCTTGTTAAGTTTTCACAAGGTGATTTACACTCATTGATTACCTTGTTATGCATCGCGATTTTTGCTTATATGACTTCCAAGGGTCTGCTCTCTTATAGTGCGACATTAATGCAGATGAATGGGACTTTATTGGACCTGTCATCACTAATTCCAAATAAACCGATATCGATATTTATCATCGTTGCTCTTCTATCGCTTGCCTTATGGAAGGTAGTGCCTAGGATCAAGAATTTTTTGAGTTGCAGTGACGGCTTTGTTGTCGGTCTGCTCATAGGTCTGTCTTGGTTTGTTACGGGTGTTTTAGGGTTCGATGCATTTGAAGCTACGCCGTTAGAGAGTCTAAGTTTTGTTTATCCTTCCGGTAAGACCTTAGAATATCTGATGTTTTTTAGCGGAAGCACATTGTCTTTTAGTATTAGTATCATTTTTGGCATTATCGCAGGTGGATTTGTTATGTCATTTTTTAATAAAAAGTATCGCTTTAGCTGTGCAACACCTCAAAACAGTGATAAATTGAAAAACAGTATTGTTGGAGGATCATTAATGGGTGTTGGCGGAATTCTAGCGATGGGATGTACCATCGGACAAGGGCTTACAGGCATCTCCACCTTAGCTTTTAGCTCTTTTATAGCCATAATATCTATTTCGGTCTCTGCTTATATCACTGCTTTATATATGTCAAAAAAAGAGGCCTTGCCTAGTTGTTTTAGTTTTGATTGGACGCGATAGATGAACTGTGTCACCAACATGGATAAACGATATAGAAGTTGAATTTTCTATCATTTGAGCCATTCTCTTTTAAAATAGCTCAAATATACAGTATTAGTTGCTTGCTGCAATAATCCCTATAGCTAACTGTTGAGCAGCTAAAATAGATGTTTGTGTTGCAACGATATTTACACTTTGCAGCTCTTGTGTGACAAGGATCTGATCGGCTTCCATACCGATATTGTCTGACATAAGAAGGATCTGGTCGGCCATCTCTAAAATACTGTTGGACATTTTTCCAATATCAGCTGATACGTTTAACATACTGTTCATAGCATCGAGTAGCGTTGACTCTCTTGTGAAATTTTTAGAAGCCTCGATCGCAATACCGTAAGCATCCATAATCGTGCCTAATGAGGTCATAATAAGCGATAAACTCATCAGTGCATCTAATGACTGTGAATTGATATACATTGTGCTCTGAGCACTGTCGCTATTTATAACCGCTTGAAATTCTTGAACTTTCAGCAGATACGTATTGACATCTGTTTTGACATCTTGAAGTTCTCGCGACATATTCCATGGGTTAAGCGCGACCAATGACATTTGAAAAATTAGAATATCTCCATCAACAATAAGCGAGTCCAAAGAGAGATCATAACTTGCCGTCTCTGTCACAGAGACAAGTGTAAGGATATTGGTCTGTGTCTGCAAAATGCTGTTTTGTGTGAGTACAATGTTTTCACTTTGGATCACTTGCGTCTCTAAGATACGATCAGCCATCAAGCCGATATTATCAGACATGATCAAGATGTTGTCCGCCATCTCGCCAATGCGGTCTGCCATCTCCCCGATATCACTGGAGAGCTGCAGCATTGCAGTAATACCGTCTTTAAGGACAATGGCATCAGCCGTTGATTGCAGCAGGGTAATGTCAGTTGACAACATATAAGATTCGTTCGAAAGTGCTGCGACATTCATAAAAAGGTTCTCAGTCAATAGCAGTGTGTCACTGCCGAGAACTAAAGGTGCAGCTAAATTCTCATTGGTAACCGTAATAGCATCAACTATCTCCTTTGCCTGCTGGTTAATAGCTACTAATGGCGCACACAATGTGTCTGCTGTAAGATTGAGGTCTGCTATATTACTGTTTAACTCTACAATACTGTTATTGATACTGGTTAGATCTGTTTTTAGATCCGCATGAAGTGTTGAGACTGC
>JAUWLG010000283.1 GCA_030613795.1 Helicobacteraceae bacterium | reverse complement strand
GAACCTCGATGAGGCGATCAACGCCTTCGATATGAATAAAGAGTATAACCGATGGGTCTCGATGATCACTGCCAATATGCGGCTGCATCCTGACTATGAGCCTCTGGTCAACCAGGGGGTGGAGCAGCTGAACAAGATCCCTATCATCTGGCTGGAACTGGCTGATTGCACAGGCAACTCTGAAGGCTTTATCAAGTCTGCCCATCCGAAAGTCGATGACCTGATCTTAAAATATATCTCTCTCGATTACCATGAACTGCTAATGGCGGCTTCGGGCGACCAGTCGGAGTCGGTGCTTGACAGCATTATTAAAAATGATGCGGGAAAATACATCTTGATGGTTGAAGGTGCGATCCCGATGGGTCTCGCCGGTAAGTTTTTACGGATCGGGCCGAAGCGAGAAACGGGTTACGAACTGCTCAAGCGCGTCGCTAAAGATGCGGCGGCAGTACTTGCCATAGGCTCGTGTGCCTTGGATGGCGGGGTTGTCGCCGCTGCGCCGAACCCTACCGGTGCGGTCGGTGTTGCTGAAGCACTGGGCAGAGACGACATCATCAACCTGCCGGGATGTCCGGTCAACCCCATCAACATCGTCGGGACCCTGCTGCACTACATCATGTTTGACGAACTGCCGAAGCTCGATGAGAAGAACCGTCCTGAGTGGGCTTACGGTTTTCGGATCCATGACAACTGCGAACGCCGCGGCCACTATGACCTTGATGAGTTTGTCCTCGAATGGGGCGATGAAGGGGCGAAAAAGGGGTGGTGTCTGTTCAAAATGGGCTGTAAAGGGCCGTACGCCGACCTTAACTGTTCACTGGTTAAGTTCAACGAAGGTACAAGCTGGCCGGTACAGGCAGGCCACGGCTGTTTTGCCTGCGGTGCAGGTAAGATCGCTTTCGACAAGTATGCTAACCATAGACCGTTGGAAGATGAGGAAGAAGTTAATGAGTAAGAGAGAAAAACTAATGCGTAATGCAGGGATGGCACTAAACAAGGGTACCGCTCCCGTAAGGGATGTTTCTCTGAAGCTGGCGAGCAAAATAAGGACCAACAGTCCAATGCATGGGAGGCACTAAATGGCGAGCAAAAAAATCGTTATAGACCCGATCACAAGAATAGAGGGGCACCTTCGCATCGAAGTCGAAGTCGATGAGAACAATGTGGTGACTGAAGCGTGGGCTTCGGGACAGCTCTTTCGGGGCATTGAGACTATTTTGCAAGGTCGCGATCCGCGCGATGCGGGTCTGATCGCCCAGCGCATCTGCGGGGTCTGTACGAATGTACACTACCGCTCATCGATCAGCGCTGTTGAAGATGCCTATGGGATAGGGTTGCCGAAAAATGCAGAGATCATCCGCAACCTGGTGACACTGGCACTTTTTGTGCAAGATCATCTTATCCACTATTACCATCTGCATTCACTCGACTATGTCGATGTTGTCAGCGCCATTGAGGCGGACCCGGCAGAGGCTGCAGAGACGGCAAAAGTGTATCATGAACACCCCTACCGCAACTCCCGCGGTCACCTGAGCGCGGTGAAGGAGAAGTTGACCTCATTTATTAAGGCAGGGCGTTTGGGACTTTTCTCTAACGGCTATTGGGGGCACAGCGCCTATAAGTTCTCTGCTGAAGAGAACTTGATACACATGAACCACTATCTTGAAGCACTGCGTATACAACGGGAGCTGAGTAAGGCGATCGCGATCTTTTCGGGTAAAACGCCGCATCCTCAAAACCTTGTTGTCGGCGGGGTGACGAGCGTGGCGGACATGCTCAACCCGCAGCGTCTGAACGACTTTATGTTCATCGTAAAAGATACCCGTGACTTCATCGAGAGGGCGTATATTCCGGACATGAAGATGACGGTGAAAGCCTACGGCGAGGAGATAAAAGCGGGTCACGGAAGAGGCAGCGGGAATTTTTTTGCTGTTGGCGGCTACCGCTTTGGTAAGGCAGAACAGCTTTTCGAAGGGGGCGTCATTACGGCGCATGACTTTGAGAACATTGAAGCTTTTGACGACAAGTATATTACTGAAGAGGCGTCACGTTCATGGTACGCTGATGAGGCACCGACCTCACCGTACGATGAGACGACAGAACCCTTCTATACGGATCTGAACGAAGACGGCAGCCTTAAGAGCGAGGGCAAATACAGCTGGGTCAAGGCACCGCGTTACAAGGGCAAGCCGATGGAGGTCGGTCCGCTTGCCCGTATGACCATAGGGTATCTTAAAGGGTCAAAAGTGATCAAGCCGTATATGCAGAACTTTATGGATGAGACAGGGCTCGAGCTGATAGACTTCTCAACGACACTGGGGCGCAATGCGGCGCGTGCAGTAGAGGCGCAGATCTGCTGCGACTATATCTTCGACTTCTGCAGCGACCTTATAGAGAACATCAAGTACTACGACGAAGAGACTTGGACGAAGTACGTTTTCGAAGAGCTGCCGAAAGAGGCGAAAGGGCGGGGGATCTTTGAGGTGCCGCGCGGGGTCTTGGCGCATTTTGTCCGTATTGAAGATGCGAAGATCGCCAACTACCAGGCCGTCGTTCCGACGACATGGAACGCTTCGCCTAAAGATGCTCAGGGCGTACGCGGACCGTACGAGGAGTCACTGGTAGGCATTACACTGAGCGATACATCTGCCCCCTTGGAAGTGTTACGGGTTGTTCACTCGTTTGACCCCTGTCTGGCCTGCGCCGTGCATGTCATCGATGCCAAAGGGCGCGAGCTTTCGCGTTACAAGATCAATGCGGTCTGCAGCGTATGATTGGAAGAGCCTTTTAGATAAACAATAATCAAGGAGAAC
>JAUWLG010000293.1 GCA_030613795.1 Helicobacteraceae bacterium | reverse complement strand
ACGATAAGTGTCCCATTTCATGTCATCTTCTAACGCAAGGGCTGCCTCTTCACGCAGTGTCTTTTCGCTAAATTCGAGGTGCTGGCGTAGTGCACCTATCTTGTAGTTTTTTGGGATGATGACCTTGCCATCACTAGGCTCTTCCTCTCCCAAAATAAGTTTAAAAAGGGTGGATTTTCCGCTACCGTTACGACCGACGAGGCCCATTTTGTTCCCGGGGTTAAGTTTAAAAGTGAGGTTGTTAAATAGTTCTTGACTGCCATAGGCTTTGGAGACGTTGGAAAACTGGATCATTTGGGTTCTTCTTGTTAAATTATTTTTTCAATATTTCTGCCTACACAGGGCAGGGACAGAGTTGACTCTATGTGTAGGATTCGATCTCTTTGATCTTCTGTGTCAAGGCTTTGACCTCTTTTGCCAAGGGCGCCATCTGTTCTTGAATAACAGACTCTTCAAACTCGTCATCTGCAAATTCGAGCGATGCTTTTAGCTCTTTGTAGGCTTTTAGCTGCATCTCTTTTAGCTTGATATAGTCATCTAGTTTTATCACTTCTTCTTGCTGTTCTGGGGTTAATGTTGTCATGGGTATTCCTATAGGTTTTTATATATAACTTTGTAACTTGATGAGTGTTGCCAGCAGCAGGGCATTTTTGTCCATGCCGCCACTCGATTTCATCTTTAACTCATTTTCTAACAGCAGGTTCAAGATAGCGTCGTACTGATGCTGTTTAAAACGGATACTCTGTTGTGCTCGTTCCTGTTCTATCTTCTGCGGCAATTTATAACCGAGGATCGCTCTTGAGTCGGCGATGCCGTGGATCTTGATGTTGGCATAAAAGAGGTAGAGCTGGGTCATAAAACTGCTAATGGCGGTGATGATACGGATCTCATCTTCACCACTCTCCAAGATACGCTGCAGCTCCTCTCTAAAATCTTTTTTGGCAAGAAGATGATTGATGAACTGGTCGATCTTGACCTCACCGACACCATAGACCAGGGCATCGATATCTTTAGCGGAGACAGGACGACCCAAGATCTGCAGTTTAGTGAGTTCGTTAAAGGCAAGGCCCAGGTCGCCGTTTTGTGACTCGATGAGATGAGTCGCCGCGTAACTGTCGAGCTGCACACCTAAACGCTGCGCCTCTTGCAGAAGCATGTTTTTAGCTTCGTTCGCAAAAGGTGGGAACATACGCACTTCGATGCCGCCTGACTTTTTGTTAAACGCTTTGGCCGAGGTCTTCATGTCAGCACCGTAATAGGCATAGATAAAGATGTTGTCCGGGTTTTTCTTGACCAGTTCCAGCAGAGTGTCCAGGTCTTTTTTAGGCACTTTTTTCTCATTTTTGATGATGAGCAGGTTCTGGTCACCAAAGAGTGAACCCTGTGAAAGATGGGCTTTGGCCGAGTTAAAGTCATACTCATCATGATAAAGACTTAGGACATTGGCATCAGGGATGTTGCTAAAAAGCTTTAGATAGTAGTCGATGAGAAAGTGGCTCTCGCCATAGAGCATGATGGCCTGTACTTTACTGCCGCTTCTGATGAGGTTGTCGAGCTCTTTACGGTACATCTAACTTAGCTCCATCGGGTCATGGTCAAGTTTTTTGACAAGACTTGCGTTGATTCTTGCTGAGGCAAGATCGACATTGTCGATACGAAGGATGATGTCATCAAAAAGGGTGACGGAGGTCGCAACACTGAGGTTGACCTCGGCACCTTGAATAGGTTCTAAGATCTGCGCGGTGAAGAAAGGGTCCGTGCTGTTGACACGGGCTTTAAACTCTTGACCTATCTGCTCATTCGCCCAGCGTGCAAACTTGCGCTGCATAAAACGGATCTCAATGGAAGAAGCTTCACGCTCTTTTTCACTGATGCTAAAACACAGAGCGTCAATGTTGCGAAGTACGTAGGAACTCTCTTCGGTGTCTTTGGCGAGCAGGGCTTTAAGGTGACGGTGAACGATGAGATCTGAATAACGGCGAATTGGAGAGGTAAAGTGGGGGTAGGCGTCAAACCCAAGCCCAAAGTGACCGACATTGTCCGGCGCGTAACGTGCCTGCATCTGGGCACGGATAATGAGTGTGTCGACCTCGCTGACGAGGTCGCGTTTGCGCGCTTCGGCCTGGATGAAGTCGATGGTCTCTTTCATCGACTCTTTCGGTTCCACGATGATGCCGATGCCTGCCAGCTCTTGGTAGAGGCTTTGGAGCTTAAGCGGGCTAGAGGACTCGTGGATACGAAAGACCCCGTGGGAGTAACGGGACGCTGCCGCCTTGTTGGCCAAAAGCATACAGTCTTCTATGAGTCCGTGTGACGGGGTCTCTTCGCTTGTTGTTGTTGCAACAAGCGATTGGTCTTCGTCGAGCTGCATGGAGAGCTCTTCAGAGTGGAAGTCGTAACCGTACTTGAGACGCTCCTCTTTAAGAGCATCGGTGAGTTCACGCAGTTTTGGCAGTTAGGCCATGACGACCTCTTCATCACTGTTCTTTGCACTTAGATCACCTTCAAAAAAGGCGTCGACCTCTTCGTAGGATAAACGGCGTTTTGAGTGGATAATGGCTTCGTAAAGTTCGGTATGGACAACCTTTAGTCCATCGAGGTGCATCTCGAAGACAACGGAGAGTCTGTCAACATGGGGCTGAAGTGAACAGAGTGTCTCTGAGAGTTGACGCGGCAGCATCGGGATAGAACGGTGCGGCAGGTAGATCGAAAAACTGC
>JAUWLG010000114.1 GCA_030613795.1 Helicobacteraceae bacterium | reverse complement strand
TACCATCAAGTTTGGTGATGATAATACCGTCGATGTCGATCATCTCATTAAAGGCCTTTGCCTGGGCAATGGCTGAGTTACCTTGGGTCCCGTCAAGAATCAAGATCTTGCGGTGTGGTGCACCTGCATGGGCTTTGTCGCTGATACGTACGATCTTTTTGAGTTCATTTGCCAGGTTGGTCTGCGTGTGTAGACGACCGGCTGTGTCGATGATAACATGTTCAAAACCTCTGGCTTTGGCTGACTCGATGGTGTCGTAACAGACAGCAGAAGGGTCGTGCCCTTGACGAGACGAGACAATAGGAACATCAAGCTTTTCTGCCCAGCGTGTCAACTGCTCGATGGCAGCTGCGCGGAAGGTGTCGGCAGCACCCAAGATAACGCGTTCACCATTGTCTTTGTACCTTTTAGCAAGTTTTGCAATTGTCGTTGTTTTACCGGCACCGTTAACGCCGATGATAAGATCAACAAAAGGCTTCTCAAATTCCGGCTCTTCGTAGTTTGCCCATGCCATCGTCGCTAGAAGTTTAGACTCTAACTGCTCTTTTGTGACCGTATCTTCATAAAGTTCGCGAAGAATGATCTCGATAAGGTCGTACTCTACATCGGCTTCGAGCAGAATGTCTTCGAGGTCATCTTTAGGGATACGTGCCCGTTTTTTAGGTGCGATTGTCTTCATCGCCTCGGTAGTTTTGTTGAGACCTTTTTTGAAAAAACTGAACATTTTAAACCCTACTTGCCCAGTGCTTTTTTGATGTCACTTTCGATCATCTCTTCAGGTGTTTGACCGACATAGTGTGTGATGTATTGACCATCTTTGTACATCACCATCAAAGGAATTGGAAAACGCTGTCCAACTTTGGTTGCTGATGCGATAGCACGGTAAAGACGTTCGTTCTCTTTAGAGTTGACAATGGCATACTCTGCACCGTATTTCTTTTTGAACTCTTCAAGTTGAGAGTTTTTAATGTCATCTTCTATCGTCACACCCAAAATAAGGAATTCATTGCGATATTTTTTTTGAAGGTGGGTAAGGTTCGGTGCTTCGGCACGACACGGCGGACACCAGGTTGCAAAGATATCAAACATAATGACTTTGCCTTCATGGCCTTTAACAGTAAAGTTCAATCCCGACTTTGTGACATTGTAGTCAACACCGTTCGTATCAACAAGATGAAAAGTGTTTGATGCAACCATGTTGCTCTCATCTTCGCTGGAATCGCTGCTGCAACCTACAAAGAGAAGAGGGAGTACAATAGAGAGTGAAAGAAGTGTTTTTTTAAACATATTTATAGGCCTTTAGATAGTATAATCGTGATTATAACAAACTAAGGTGCAAAATGTCTGTGACAAAAGTGACTTTACGAAAAAAATGTCTTAAAACACTGCAAACGTTAAGCAGCCACAACAGCAGCTACCGTAATGCAAAAATTGTGGCTAAACTGCTTAACCATCCCAAGGTTAAAAATGCAAAGTCTATTTTGGCATTTGAGCCGTTAGGAATGGAACCAAATATTAGAAGAAGTATCGCGGCTTTTCGTCGCAATAACAAAAAGGTCTATCTGCCTTTTATGGAAAACGACAGTTTCAAGATGGTACCATTTAGACTCCCTCTAGAGCTGAAGAAATTCGGTATCTATGAACCGGGAAACACGAATTTAAAAATAAATAAAATTGATGTAGCTATAGTACCGGCAGTGGGCGTCGACGGAGAAGGACGCCGTATAGGTTTTGGAAAAGGCATGTACGACCGATTTTTTGCACGATTTAAACAGAGACCATATACCATATTTGTTCAATCTAAACTCTGTAATACTTCTAAATATATATGTGACGAATATGATGTAACGGCTGACTTACTGATCACCCCGCAAGCTTGCTATGCTGCAGCGAAGGGTACTAAAAATGATAAACGAAATACTCTTAGGAGGTGGCATAGCCACACTTAGCGGACTGCTTGGATTTTTTATCTCTAAAAAGATGAGCAGTGCACACTTTGATATCTATACGGAACAGGCCAAGGCTATGGCCAATGCTATTGAAAAAGAAGCAGAACTGCTGCTGGAACGTGCTAATTTAAAAGCCAGAGAGATCGAACTTCAGGCTGACAAACAGTACAACGATGCGAGTGAACGCGCCATAAAAGATCTATCAGAACGCGAAGAGAGACTTGCCAATAGAGAGAGAACATTCACATTTAATGTTGAAGAAGAAGAGGCCAGACTTGAGCGCGAACGCAGTGTTGTCTCTAGCCTGAAAGTCAATGTCGAACGACAGTCTGAAGGTCTGAACAGACTCAAAAGTGAGTATGACCAGCGTTTGGACAAAGCGATACATGCTGTTGAAAATGCAGCAGGTATGACGAAAGATGAGGCTAAAGAGACCCTTTTGCGTCAGGTTGAAGAACGTTCTCGCGCGGACATCGCTCATATTGTCCGTCGTTATGAAAATGAGGCAAAAGAGGAGGGTGAGCGTAAAGCAAACTATATCTTAGCTCAGGCTACGTCACGCTTTGCCAGTGAGTTCGCGCATGAACGACTGACCAGTACCGTGCAACTTAGTGATGATGAACTTAAAGGCCGGATTATCGGTCGTGAGGGTCGTAATATCAAGACCTTAGAGACGTTGATGGGTGTTGATATCATCATCGATGATACTCCAAATGCCATTGTTGTAAGCAGTTTTAACATGTACCGCCGAGCGATCGCTACACGTACGTTAGAACTGTTGATCGAAGATGGCCGTATCCAGCCGGCACGTATTGAAGAGATCTATCAGAAAGTCTGTGATCAGTTTGAAGAGAAGATCTTAGAAGATGGTGAAAATGTTATCTTTGAGTTAGGCCTTAGCGGACTGCATCCGGAACTTATTAAGCTGATCGGACGACTTCGCTACCGTGCAAGTTATGGGCAAAATGCTTTGGCACACACCTTGGAAGTTGCTAACCTGGCGGGGATCATGGCGGCAGAGATGGGTGGAGACGCATTATTAGCCAAACGTGCGGGACTTTTGCATGACATCGGTAAGGCTTTGACACATGACTTTGAAGGCTCGCATGTCGATCTTGGTGCTGAGGTCTGCCGTCGTTACAATGAAGATCCTGTTGTTATCAATGCCATTTATGCCCATCATGGATTACAAGAGATCGAGACCATCGAATGTGCGGCAGGCTGTGCGGGTGATGCTCTTTCTGCTGCTCGTCCCGGAGCACGCAGAGAAGTGTTAGAGAGCTTTTTGAAACGGGTAGAGGAGATCGAAGAGATCGCTTCATCTAAAACAGGTGTCAAGCAGGCCTATGCTATTAACGCAGGTCGTGAAGTACGTGTCATGGTCAGTGCTGAACTTGTAAGTGATGATGAGGCCTCTTTACTGGCTAAAGAGATCGCTCAAGAGATCGAATCAAAAGTGAGTTATCCGGGTGATATAAAAGTCAATGTTATTCGTGAAAGTCGAGCGATAGAATACGCTAAATAATAAAGGGAAGATTTAATACCCCATATATTTATAGACTTAAAATAACAATTTATAATATTATGTGATGAATTTGTAATGATCTTGGGTTATACTAACTACATAGGAATATGTCCTTTGTACAGTGCCAAACACTATTTAAGGTGTAGAGATGGATTTAACAAAAATTTCTCATAATATCAATCTTATAAAGCTAGATAATGCCCGGTGGTTAGGGTATGCTAGTCAATTGATAGAGGGTAGCACTGTCAGTAAAGAGGGCATCCCAACATACCGAGATGAATGTATCCCTTGCCAATGGTTATATGATCATAGTGATGAAGTGAGCCGTTTTTATAAAAAATTAGATAAATCAGAGATCGATCTGTTCCATTTTGATATTATGGACCAGGTAGAGATCTTGCGGTATGACCTGCATGAAAAATATCTTCAAATATTCAAAACATATCTTCCAAAAATGAACAACTCTTTTTTTGCTTTTCTTTTTCGTAGCAGTAAACATTTATCAGAGTACGATCATATTGATGCCAAACGTCAATATAGAGAGATGAAGCAGATCGTAGAAGAGCTGGATGAAAAGCTTGATTATTTAGAGCAATCTATCTACCAATTATGTAAATTAAACATCGCATAATCTAATTTATCATCAATCTTGACCACTTCTTTTTAGTATTTAGCTTAGAAACTAATCATCGACTTCCTCAGTGAACTTTTTATGATCATCCCTATCAATTAATTACTTATTATTATCAAATATACTACCAAGTTATAGCTAATTTTATAACTATTTGTGATAATAATGTAATAAGATGTATATAAAATACTCTTATACAAATTAAATTATACGGAGTTGATTATGAACAAAGCAGAGACAGTAGAACAGTTACACAATGCTAAAAAAGCACATGTCAAATGGGTACAGCGCGCTAAAGCGTTAATCGAAGGGCTGCCGATAGAGAAAGAGGCTATTCCAGTTGACTGTACGGAATGTAAATTTGGTCAATGGTTTTATAGTGATGGACAACACCTTAACGCTATCCCAGGTATGGACTGCTTGCATGAGATAGAAAAACTGCACTTTAATCTGCACGATATGTATATGAAAATATTCAAGGTCTATTTTGGTGATATGAACCGTTCGTTCTTCTCTAAACTGTTTAATATGAAGAAAAATATTTCAGATAGTGATAAAGATATTGCTAAAGAGTATTACGACCAACTGCTTGAGATCTCACATCAACTTCTTGAAGTGATCGGCCGACTAGAACGTCGTCTGCACGCGATGTCAGCAGATGCATTTAAAGAGAGTGTTACTTAATTTATTTGAGTTTTTGATCTGTTTTTAATGTGGGCATCTGCCCTGTGAAAAGTAGGATCTTACTTTTTGATCGTGATTACAACAGCACCGCGAAGATCGCCCATCCTGTACCCTATTGCTTTGTCATGTGGATAGGTCTTTTCAAGAAATTGTGAAAGTTTTTGGTTTTTACCAATATCCCCATGACATTTTAGACAGACCTGTTTATTGATCATAAGCGGTTTGTAGAATTTATATGTGTCTTTATTAACACGTTCCACAAGATATGGTGGCAGTATAACGCCGTTTTTCTGTAGGTTGTCAAGTGACTCTAAGATGACTTTCTCTTCACCTTGTGCCTGGTTGGCAGGGTTGCGCTCTTTAAGAGAGATGCGCTTTACCTGTACATCTTTTCCATATTTGTCATCAATAGTAGCTGTCAATGCATAGGCTTTAGTTGTGCAAAACTCTGCAGCTGCGATAGGACCACCTGCTTTCATCTGCTTTTTAAGGTTTTTACCTAGGGTTTGCAGCAGTGTTGCAGAGACTTCCTG
>JAUWLG010000125.1 GCA_030613795.1 Helicobacteraceae bacterium | reverse complement strand
CAAAATAGAGAAGAAGGCGCCTGCTTTACCCTTCGCATCGCAGCAACGCTGAATCTAGACAAATAGAAGGCACCCCGACCAATTTTCGCTAAAGGCCACCCAATGGTGGCTCACGTCACGTTATGGGCACCTCTAAAAACCCTAAAAATTGAAACAGCAGTAACCATAAGATAGTTGATACACCGGCAATAGCGATAGATAGACCACTCATTGCACCTTCCAGTGTACCGTACTCAAATGCCCTGCCCGTTCCGATGGCGTGGGCACTGGTTCCTAGCGAGACCCCTTTTGCTATGGGCTCATCTATTTTAAATATCTTAAACACCCACTCCGCAATGATGGCGCCAAAGGTGCCGGTGATGACAATGGAGAGAACTGTCAGACCGACCAAGCCGTCTATCATCTCTGAAGAGGCGATACCGATAGGTGTAGTGACGGAGCGCGGCAGGAGTGACTTTATAAGCGTCATATCCAGACCTAGTACCAGTGAGAAGAGATAGACCGAAACCAAGGCAGAGAGCGAACCGAATATGACCCCGAAAAGAATCGCAAAGGCATGTTTTTTCAACTTGTCGTGATGTTGGTAAAGCGGCACAGCTAAGACAACTGTGATCGGACCTAACATCTTTAATATAAGGTCACCGCCAACCTCATAACTTTCATATGGGATATTAAAAGTGACTAATACAGTTATGATAAGCACAATACTGAAGAGCATTGGATTAAAAAGATTCCAAGAGACCTTTGATTTAATATAAAGACCTAAAACACCCACGATCATGGTCAGACCCAAACCAAACAGTGGTGTCACTATGAGTTCTCTCTTTGTACAAAGTACTGCACAATAAAAGCCGTCAAGGCCATGACCATGACGGTCGAGATAAGCGTGATGGCAATGATCTGCAGGTAGAAACCCTCCATCAGAGAGTACGTGACCATAACACTCACACCCGCCGGAATGAAGAAGAGAGGCATATAGCCCAGTAGAAAAGAGGAGACGTAGCGAATGTCATCTACCTTGATCCATTTTAGATGCAGAGCAGAGAGCAGAAGAAGCATACCGACAACGCTGCCGGGGAACTTGGTCTCAAGAAGGTAGACCAGACCTTCACCAAGAAGGTATATCCCTAAGATGATAGTGATCTCTTTGAGAAGTGTAAATAGAAGATGAAAAGTGATTGTTCTTTGGGGCTTGATAGCTATAACCTCTGAGCATTTTAATAAAGGGCACCTCTGAGTCTGACTAGGGTTATTAGAGGTGCCCTAAACGAAATTATAACTTTTTTAGCAAAATATTATGAGCTAATAGGAATACTGCTGTGGACACAGTTTTTACCACTGCTTTTAGACTTGTAGAGGAAGGCATCAACCGTGGTATAAAATGAGTTAAAGTCAAACTCAGACTTATAACTCTCAGCACCAAGACTGATCGTCACTTTTTTGTTTTCAATATAGACCTGATTTTCGATACGTTTTCTGATCTTTTCGGCAACAAACAGAGCACTTTCTAGGTTTGTCTCAGGCAAGATAATGGCAAACTCTTCACCACCGATCCGACACAGCACATCACTGACACGCAACTGTTCACGTACATCATGCGCCATCTTACTAAGAACATGATCACCTATACTATGCCCGTAAATATCGTTGACAGCTTTAAAATCATCGATGTCAAACATGATCATAGAGAACTCTTGTCCGTAACGCTCATAAAGATCGATCTGCGCTTTCATCTTTTGATTAAAATAGCGGCGGTTGGCACATTTTGTCAACTCATCTTGCATTGTGATGTCATTTAGGGCGCGAACCTGCCCTTTCCAATTAAGCAGAAAGTTGTTGTAACGTTCAACAAAAAATGACAACTCGCTAAACAGAAAGCCTTCAAGCTTAATAGGGTCATCTCTATGCATCTGATCTACGATCGCAGAGACCCTCTGGATGATGGCTTTGTGGATCAAGAGAAAACCTGCCACCATAAAGATAAACACAAGGGTAATAAAAAGGTACATCAGGTTTTTAAGCTCAAGATAATCAGTTAGATAATAGTTTTGATCAAAACTCATTTTTGTGATCAACATAAAATCATCAGAAACATTTTCTGAACTGCTTGTCGTCAGTGCATATACAACTGTCTGGTCGCTCGACTCATCTGTCAATGAGACAATGTTACGCTGTGAAAAGCTCTCTGCAATAGCCTCAACAGCCGAAACCTCTTCTGTTGTCACCAACTTGAGATCATCTATGATCATGTTGGTGTATTGACTGTTCTTTTTGAACAAATCGTCAATATTCTTCTGCTTTTTTACTGTGTTGATATGCTGAACAGAGTCATAGGTAAGCATAAAAAGGTCCAGGCTTTGCAGTGATGGGAACACTGCTTGAAGCTTCTCTACATCATGGTTGACATACTCATCAAATGGTAAGACAAAGCCTATCATAACCCACTGTTCACCGGCAGCTCTGACAACGTAGTATTGTGACATGTCTAATGCATTTTCATCAAACATCGGTGCTGTTATTTTATACTCAATACCACCGCTTTTAAGTTGGTCAAGCTCTTTTGAAAAATATGGATAATCATTGTAGTCGAGGCCAATATCAACTAACGAGGTACTTTTTTCGATCACTTTATCATCATTGATGATGTAGACTTCATAGTGTCCATCAAAGACATTTTTGTTAATGACATCGGAGATCGCTAGAAGATCGACTTTATCTGTAGTGGTGTCAAGGTACTCAATGACTTCTTCAAGTTTATCCAAACTCATCGTCTCATAGTTGAAAAACCGCTGTTGAAGAATAGAGAAATCATTTCGGAGCTGCTGGCGCAGTTCAATAGATGTACTGTGAATATTGTTTTTTACTTGAGAGTCAATGTTATTTTCTAGAAGATGGGCAATGTATAGATATATAAATAGCAATCCGCTTAATGAGAAAAGAACGAAAAAAAGGTGAAATTTCTTTAATGACATTAATATCCTATTAATACTTATACTAATAATAAATAAGGATACATTAAAAACAACTAAAACTTATGACTTATCTCTTCTGCATCCCTAAAAAATGATTACCTACATCCATTTATGCGCGTACCTTACTTGAATAAAATGAAAAAATCATGAAAAATTTTTACACTTATCTATTATTTAGTATACAGGCACCTCTAACGTACTAAAAAGAGAGTTCATATCTAAAATAGTAGGTATCCTCGAAGGTGCCGAACTCACTGCCGCTAGGGCCATTTTGGAGCATCGCTCCCAGTGTAAAGGTGTTGTAATCGTCGAGCGTGTAGGTTACTGTCGGAGAGACAAAACGTGAATTCTGCTCGTTAAAACTCTCTATGTAGGTTAAAGAACCGTCTAAAAAGAGAGTAAAAGCATAACTTACTGTACCACCTAAATAAAAATTGGAGAGTACCAAGTTCGGTAATATCTCAGAATTCAAATTAGGTATTATTTCATTGTACGCAAACTTTTCTGAGCTGTAGAGTGCTTCTGCAACAACTGTTATACCATTTTCAAAACCGTAATCAGCCCCGACAATACCTTGGAAAAATTCAACATCTTCTTTATGAGAGGTATTAGTGTCTAAATTTACGACGATCAAATCGTTATTTCTAATATATGCACCTTCGCTGCGAATCTCTACGCCTGTATCACCCAGGTTAGCCTCAAGCTCATAGCCAACCATAAAGGTCTCATCAGAGCTCACAATATCTGCACCAAAATCTGCATACTCAAAAAATGCTTTGTATGTAGCTGCATATTTAAAACTATAATCTGCTTTTTGACTTGCAACAATCGTGATATCTGACGTCTCAGTTATGTGACGGGTATACGAGATCGCTGCAACACCAAAAGTCTCATCAGGTTCAAGTGCATAGGTGTTGCGCGGATTAAAAAGGTTGGTCGGTGTCCAGATCCGCCCTACCCCCATGGTGATGTTTTGCAGCCCTACGACCACACGGTTTTGTTCATCTTCATAACCGGCATAAAGTCGGTACAACTTAGCATACACATTTCCCTCGTAGTAGTCATAAAATGTCGTCTGTGTCTTGAACGGTGTGTCCGACTCAACCAATTTTACATACTCAAATGAAGTTGAGTTGACATAGTCATGTCCCAGGTAATTGACACCGTCACCGATAAAGGTGACAAAAAGGTTGTCTTGAGTGTAATCACCTCGAAAACGCAGCCTGTCATAGTTGTAGAGGTATCTTGCATCATCACCCGGAAAAACAGAAGGCTGTGAGATCGTGAAGTTGGTGTTGGTCACGGTGTAATCAAAATCAGCAGATAGAGTTACTGCTGTCAGTGCTAATATAACAAGTGCGTTTTTAGCTATCAACAATGGCTCCGTCATTAAGTTTGATAATGCGGCGAACACTCTCGATGACATAATCATCATGTGAGGCAAATAGAATCGTCACCCCCTCTTTCTCATTAAGCGAGCGCATCATGTCCATTAGGGCCGTAGAGTTTTTAGAATCCAGATTCGCCGTAGGTTCATCCGCTAAAATGATCTTGGGTTTTGCTGCCACTGCACGTGCGACGGCAACACGCTGCTGCTGTCCGCCGCTAAGTGTATTAGGAAGCGCATCGAGTTTGTTGTCTATCTCCAACATCGATGCCACTTCGTAGACGCGCTCTTTGATCTCCTGGTCGCTGAACCCTCTCAGTTTCATAATAAAACTGATGTTCTCACTCACATTGAGTACCGGCACAAGATTATAGGCCTGAAAGACAAAGCCCATCTCGTTTAACCTAAGTGTTGTCCGTTCGTTTTCACTCAACATGGTGATATCTCTGTTATCAAGATAGATATTTCCGCTGTCAATGGTGTCAAGGGCGCCTATGGCGTTAAGCAGTGTTGTTTTTCCGCACCCTGAAGGACCGTTAAAAAGAGTAAATTCTCCCTTCTCTATGGTCAAGTTAATATCCACAAGAGCATGTATCTCTCTCGGTTCACCTCGGTAGAAATACTTCTGTACATTTTCCAGTTTTATCATGTCTCTGCCTTTATGACCTCTATAGGGTTTAGTGTTTTGATCTTTCTAAGCG
>JAUWLG010000201.1 GCA_030613795.1 Helicobacteraceae bacterium | reverse complement strand
TTTTGCCAAAGCATTAATAGCCGTCGTCTTTGCCAAACCCGGTACACCCTCGACCAGGATATGACCGTCACTGATCAGCCCGATAAGCATCGCATCGATCAGCTCTTCTTGACCGACCATAACCTTTTTGACTTCGAGTTTAATAGCATCTATTTTTGCTTTCAAGACTATCCTTTAGTGACATACTTTATAGTAAGTTAGATATACAAATTGGAGCAATTATATTCCGACATCATTAATCTTTAGTTAACATCTCAACATTCACACAGACCGTCATCCTAAGCCTTGACCAAGGAGTACAAAACTACTCACCCATCACAGTAATAACGATCTCACGAGAACCGCCATGGTCACGGTGTTCACCCAGGTAAACACCCTGCCAGATACCAAGATTGAGTCTGCCATTAGTTAAGGGAATAGTGACCGAACTGCCAAGCAGTGAGGCTTTAAGATGCGCCGGCATATCGTCGTCACCTTCGTAAGTATGGATAAAGTAGTGTTTGTCATCGCAAGTATCATTCACAAAAGCTTCCATATCTGTCCGTACGGAAGGATCTGCATTTTCATTGATGGTCAGTGAGGCGCTGGTGTGTTTGATAAAGATGTGGACAATACCGTTTTGAATCGAGCAACCATTCAAGGCATCTTCTATCTCATCCGTAATTAGATGAAATCCACGCGTAAAAGGTCTTAGCCTTAATATCGTTTGAAACATGTCATCTCCTTATCACGGCAAAATTGTTTCTATAGGCAGTGGTGTTGACATATCGTTGTTTAACATGGATTCCCACATAGCTGCTGGATCATCAACTTTCTCACCGTCATGATAGAGAATGACCAGCTCCAACTGCTTGCTTTTGGTCTTGGCAGCAATATGGTCTGGACTGATGGTGTAACGCCCTAGCGCCTTATCCGTCGGCCATTTTATATGAGGGTAGCTGATGTAGACCAACTCTGAACAGACGATCGTGTTACTTGTCTCTACGTTAAAGTTAAAATCATACCGCTTTCCGACCTGAGCAAAAGCGTGTAGCACAACCTCGCGGCGTTGTTCTATACTAATGTTTGGTTCATGCAAAACAGCCAGATCATCCACGTTTAAAAAGCGTTCTAATGTATGTAACTTTACTCCCGATCGCAGTGCTTCGACCACCATTTTGTTCTCTTTGATTACACCATGATAGGGTTTGACAATCGAATGTTCCCAAATGCCTAAGGCTTTTAACTCCTCTGGTGTTCCTATCCAGATCGCAGCATGTCCCCAATAGCCGGGGATCAAGGCATCCGTTAATCTAAACGGTGTCTTTTCGATCAAGATGTCACCGGCTTGCAAGGTCGCATGCAACTCAGTTGCTATATCTTTCTCACCGTACATCTTCCCTCTACGAGTAACGACCAGACCGACACTGTTGCCAAAGATCTCACTAAAGAGGTTGATCCCGCTACTGCTTAATATCTCCACCGTGTCGGTACTGAATCGACCATAGAAGTACATCTTCTTGGCAACAATCTTAAAAAAATGTTTATCCACAAATGCCCGATAAGAGGGGCTGTTCTCGATCAGTGTCTGAAGATAGACCATCTCAGTATCAAACGGGTATCTCTTCTTTAGCGCTTCTCGATAGAAAATGATCCCTTTTTTGACTCTAAGGTAGTTGTTTAGAGAGGTGTAGTCTTCACTAGCACGCAGTAGTTCCAAACTCTCAAGATGATACTCTTTGTCGGGCGCATTCACGATCTGACGCAGATGACGGTTGCGCTGAAACATGGAGAGGTTGAACAGATAATTATCGTATAAAACAATAGCCGCAGAGAGCGAAAACATCACCCCCTTCAATCGAACAACAGGATCAATCGTCTCCTCATCCAGCCATTGCTCATACCGGTATGCTCTGTCAAAAAGCGCCTTGCGCATCTTCTTTTGAATTTTGACCATATATTTCAGAGTATGTATCGATGCGGCACTAAGATGACCATCTCTATCAAGTTCATCTTCAAGACTCTGAAAAAAAGGGGGACTCTGTTCACGAAAGCTCAAGGCCTCTTCTACAAGTGGATAATAGGCCTCCATCTCAGCATTAAAATCAACTTTTTGTATTGTTGGTTCAGGATTTATACTGCACGCACTAAAGACAATAAAAACAACAAGAGAAGAGAGAACAGAAAAAATCTTCACACACAGCCTTAAATTTAAAAGTTACTATTAACGTATCACAAAACAGTGATGAAAGGTATTGAGAAAGTCCAGCTCTAACTCAAAATATACAGACTTCCACCACAATTTCAAATCCACTTACTACATAAAATCATTCATACAAAAACAGTGATGTAAAGTATATAATAGAAGATAGGTAAAGGAGGAACAAATGGATCTCTCAATGTTCACTGACCTCAATACTTGGTTGTATCTGTCACCGATTATTGTAATTGTACTTTATTTTGTCATATCATTTTGGAAGTAATATAAGTTCTTAGCACTTTATACTTTCTTAATATTATAATGGATCCATTCTTTTCATAAGGATAAGTTCACTATAGAACAAGTGTTACTACTTACGATGAGACGATAGACGACAAATAAATATGCTTGGATCTGTATACGTTTGTTAAGTGGATAAAATGTTTAGAGAGTTGAAGTAAGAGTAACAGCCGAATATTTTCGACTGTCAAAAGGTGAGAAGTGCTTAGCTACAGCCGCAGCTTCCACCACTTTGTGCTTCTGCTTTTGGTGCAGCAGCTGTTGAACATGCTGATACGCCTGGAGGTGTTGTCGGTTGAACGCCAGCGTTATCTACGCCGCCTTCTGCATTGATCTTTTCGATTGTTGCCCAAATCGATTCTGCAGCAGCCATAAAGCGCTTAGCCGTCTCAGATTCCGGTGCGAAGTAAGTAACTGGTTTACCTTCATCTCCACCTGTACGAATAGCTGGTTCGATAGGGATCTCAGCGATGATCTTCGTGTCAAACTCATCTGCCATTGGCTGTGTTGTACCTTTTCCGAAGATATCGTACTCAACACCCGTGTCCGGAGCAATAAAACCTGACATGTTTTCAACAATACCAGCGATAGGGATGTTTAACTTTTTAAACATATCTAATGAACGACGTGAGTCATCAAGAGATACCATCTGTGGTGTTGTAACTGTAACACCTGCAGTAACCGGTACAGACTGTGCAAGCGTAAGCTGAGCATCACCTGTTCCCGGTGGCATATCGATAACTAGACAGTCTAGTTCTGACCAAAGGATGTCACGTAAGAACTGCTCGATCGCTTTCATGATCATAGCACCACGCCAGATCAGTGACTGACCCTCTTCCATCAATGAGCCCATTGACATCATCTCAATGCCGTATGCTTTAATAGGAAGAACTTTGTTACCGTTAACTTCTGGTTTAACACTCTCAACACCCATCATACGAGGGATGTTTGGTCCGTAGATATCCGCGTCAAGCAGACCTACTTTTTTACCTTGCATTGCAAGTGCGATCGCCAAGTTGACTGATGCTGTTGATTTACCAACCCCACCCTTTCCAGAACTTACCATGATGAAGTTCTTTACTTGTGGTGCGATGTTTTTACCCTTAGAAGAGCTCTCACGCGGCATCTTAGGTGCTGCAACATTTACTGTTACATTGGTTGCGCCTTCACGTTTAAGTGCTTCAGTAGACTCAACAGTGATCTGCTGAGCAACTTCCTCTGCACTTGATGTGATATCAACAGTAAAACTAACATCTGTACCGTTTACTTGAATATCTTTAACAAAACCGAATGTCACGATATCTTTACTGAAACCTGGGTAGATAACAGTAGATAAGGCTGATTTTACGTTTTCTTCAGTCATAAATTCTCCTATAGATTTTTTATTATTAGCACTTTAGCGAAATATAATAAGACAAA
>JAUWLG010000076.1 GCA_030613795.1 Helicobacteraceae bacterium | reverse complement strand
CATAGGGTTCAACACGGTCAATAAAACTCTTTTTATCCAAACACTGAGCTGATTGCAGTGAGTAGTAATCACAAGTTGTTGCTACTTTATGTGTTATAACAGTTGGTTCTTTTAAGCCGCAGCCTCCTATTAGTAATAATAAACTTATAAAAATTGATATTTGTTTCAATGCTAACATCCTTTTCGCTATCATAACAAATATATAATGTAATAGGCTGACAATGGCATTTAATCTTAAACAATATCTTTTTCGTGCCTTTCGGGAACTTCTTTTGTATCACCATAGCTCTCTTGAATTCAGAGCCAAGCTTTATGCTGCTTTGATCGCTGCCAATGAAAACTATGGAGAATGTGAACTAGCCATAGTACAAGAAGCCTGTATGGCGATCTATAACGATGAAGACAGAGCTAATACACTCCGACTGACCGTAGAAGAGTACTTGGACAAGATCATCGAAGATAATGATCTAGCTATTGATGAGCTAATAGAACACCTTATGAATGATCTAAAAGATATTCCCCGTTATGCTGACAAGATCACAATAGAGGATTATCAGAAGATCATAGCTTGCTGTGAAGATGAAGAGAGTAAAATCTACCAAGAGAGAATCGTTGCTCTTTACCAAAGGTTAAAAGATGATTATGAAAAACGTCGTAAGTAGTCTATTTGCTCTGTTTATATTAAGCGGCTGCGACAACAAAGCTGAGCCTATTGCTGAAGAAGAGACACAAGTCGCACCGCAAGAGCAGTACGAACAAGGAAAGATTGAGACGCATTCTACTGAATAGAGTTGATTAGTGAAAGATGGCGAAACCCATCTTAAACCTACAACTCCAGAAAAGTTGTAGATTTGGTGCAGATTGTGCAAAACGTTTGCCCGATAGTGCACTGCTGTGCATGGAGAGGCAAACTTTTACGATGTGGCATTTAGTGCCACCCTGTATAGAGCTTTAGCTCCTTATGTGCAAGATGCGCCGAAGCTAGAACTTTAGTTAGCCGTATAAGGGACTAACTAATAACCCTCTCTTGTTAACTTCATAACACCACCAACAAGGTTTTTAACATTATAACCCTGCTGTTCCATAAAACCAGCCACTTGTGCTGTACGGGCACCAGTACGACAGATAAGACCTATTTCTACATCTTTACCGCCAAGTTCATCCATCTGCTTTAAAAAGCCCTCTGCATCATAACCGCCACGCTCATCAAAGAAGACAATTGTCTTACAGCCAGGAACAATACCTGTCTGCACCCACTCACCTTCTGTACGGATATCAACGATGATCATCTCTGAATTTTCTAATAGTTCTTTGTCTGGAGTCACATTAATACTCATTGTATACCTTATATATAAAATTCGATGAAATTATACCTAAATTCATCATCACAATCTTTAGAGAAAAAAGCAAGTTAAGCGTTTAAAAAGTCACAAGAAGGTCTGTACTAAAGTGATCTACTTTTCACCCATTTCAGTAGGAGAAATGGCTCTACCAAACAGCGTTCCTTGCATTAGTTCATAGCCATGATCTTTTAGGAACTCTTTTTCTTCGCTTGTCTCAACACCTTCAGCAATTAGATGTAATTCCATACTTTTTGCCAAAGCACCAACAGCTTTTAGAACGACACTGTTTTCTGAAACATTGGCACTCAATGTACGAGCGATCTTGAGGTTATGAATAGGCAAGCGGCTCAGATAGGTCAATGATGTATCGGTGACACCAAAATCATTGATCGTCAATATTAGCCCCATATTCGCAAGCGTTTGAAGTGCCTCAATGGAACGCTCTTGATCGTTTAGGAGTTCACTTTCACGCACACCTATCTCAATCTCTTCTGCGCGACATCCGTTTATATCCAGCATCTCTTTCAATTTGGCCGCAAAATCTTTTTCTGTAATTATTTTTATCGATAGGTTTAAAATGATACGCTTAGTCACCCCTTTTTCTCTCCATCGTCCGGCCTCATGTATAGCCGCTTTCACTAACCACCGTTCGATCTTGATGAAGGCACCCATCTCTACTGCCAGTTGCTTAAAGTCGCTAAAGTCAATAAGGCCTTTTTGAGGATGCTGCCATTTTACATCTGCTTCATATCCTGTGACTTCATCGCAACGCACATCAAATTGTGGCTGATAATAAAGCGTAAATTCCTCGTTCTCAATAGCACTACGCAAGTCAGCTTCATTTTCCATACGCTTGAGAGCAAACTGTTTCATCTCTGGCGTGTAAAATTGGTAATTATCTCTTCCCTCAGCTTTAGCTTTGTACATCGCAGTGTCAGCATTTTTGAGTAGAACTTCAGATGTCTCGCCATTATGAGGATAGACACAGATACCTATACTTGTCCCAAGATTCAAGGTCTGTTCGCCTAAGATTATAGGCTCTTTTACGATGGAGACGATCTTATTCGCCACAACAGAGATCGCTTCTGGGGTCTGCAGGCTTTCCATGATCACCATAAACTCATCTCCGCCTATCCGCGCGATCGTATCTTCTGTCCGTACACTAGCGTTTAGACGTTTTGCAAAAAACTTTAAGACCTCATCCCCAACCTCGTGTCCCAAAGTGTCATTGATCTGTTTGAAATGGTCCAGGTCTATAAAAAACAGAGCAATCTCTTCTTTATAACGCCTGGCCTTGGTTATAGCCTGTTCTAAACGGTCGTTGAAGAGTGCTCTGTTAGGCAGGCCTGTCAAGGTATCATGATGTGCCTTGTAGGCCAAAGAATCTTTTTGTCGATTCAACTCAGTGTGTGTCTTATCCAAGTCGTCTAACATACTGTTGAAGTTTTCTGCCAACTCCCCGATCTCGTCCTGATTATAAACAGGGATCTTGTTACGCAAATTCTTTGTCTCAATGATCTTGCTTGTCAAAGTATTTAGCTCTGCGATCGGTTTAAGGATGGAATCTCTAAGAAGTGCCCTATATTTGTGTGTCACTAAAATAGACGCAATGACAATAAGAGCCAAAATAAATATCTCAAGGAGCATCTGATAGATAAAGGCATAGATAGAGGCAACGATCACTATAGAGCCAACCTCTTGTCTATCTGCCTTTATGGCAACAAGTGTATAGAGTTGTAACCCTCTCCACTGCTGCGGTTCATCCTTTTTAAGATCTTCCAAAATATCTTTATCCATACTCTGTTTTTGAGCGCTATGATAACTGCCTAAGACATCGGACTTTTTACTCAATACGTAAGCATGTTGAACTTCATCTTTATGTCGAAGAGAGATCAGTATCTTACTGACCTGTTCCCTATCCTCAAACAAAACCGCCGGTGCAATGTTATCAGCAACAACCATTGTAAGTGTCTTGACATGATTTTCAAGAAGTACTTTTTCATTACTGTATTGGTAGATAAGTATAAAAAAAATAGATATGGTTCCCACAAGAGCAACCGTTGAGACACCCATAAATTTTAGTTTTTTGGCGATTGAAAGATTATTGTAATAGTGGGATAATTTGTCGAACATAGTAAACTTCACACATCTGCCTTGTTGATTATAATAGTTGTGATTTGGTGTAAGAACAGGCTTGAAATGCCTCTGTATACTCTTATATATTACCATTTTTAGACTTTATCGTGCCACTACCGATTATTTAACCCTCTTCAAGGTTTTAAGAGGTACTCTTAATTACAATACTGTATATAGAGATTGAGAAAAAAAGAGAGGCGTATTAACATGGTACAGTCATTAAAGATCATCACCATTTTGATCTTCACTATACTCTCTTCTTCACTCTTTTTTACAGGTTGTACAACACTTAAACAGCCCGAAAAAAAGGTAGTACCCATTCATAAGATGGTAGGTATAACTTTATATGTTAAAAAGGATGTCTCCTCTTTTAAACGAGGGGATGCAGTGACTGTCCTGTCTGTGGAAGATCTTTTCGCGATTACCGACAAGGGCCGGATACTCCTCTCTGATCTTGAAGAGCAGCGCTCAACATTCAGACTTACGATCAACACCCTCGATTCGGCACAGATCCGAATACTTAACATCAAACCAAAATACAGTGATGGAATGTGGCTGAAAACCGGTAAGTATCATATTGAAGTCTCCGCGGATGGCTACCAGAAACATAAACGATGGATTGTTTTATATCGCGATAAAGTGATAACTATACCACTTAAAAAGCTGACGCTTTCGGCCAATGGTATCTTGACCTGGCAAAGAGGAGAAGAGAGCTACTCCGTCAATGGGCTGATCTTTCAAATGCAAAGTGCAGACAGGACTCAGAAAATGAGATGGGAGACGGCAAAAGAGTACTGCGCCGGGCTTAATATCTCACTATTTGGTTTCAGAGCAGACCATTTTTCACTACCAAAAGACACTGAACTGCTGCAACTGTTTCAGGCAACACGCCCCTATGAACATCCTAACGCTGTCTACTGGACATCAACAACAGACAGTGAGCATAAAAGCTACGCCAAATACGTCAATATTAACAGTGGTGAGAACAGCTGGTATAAAAAACATGGTAAGACATATGCCCTATGCCGGCATGAGACAGATGCCGATCTAACACTGCCTCTGGATAAACTGGCAAAATCTTTAATGGATGATAAAGTAGCTTTACTCTCTTCTGCAGCGCTTCACATTAATGAAGATGCATCAAAAAACCGACGTGCTATCAATGCCTTGGAGATGGCACTGTTTTTGAAGTATGGAAATCCGATCCTTCAAAATGTCAGCTACTACACGGATGATCAGGTTTTGAGCTATGAGATAATCTCTCAGAACCGTGACAATAACGGAAAACCATTTTTTTATAAAAAAATACGCGTACATATTGAAGACGATGATGTCGATGTTGATAGTATTAAAGCACAACTTATGGACCCAAGTTTTGAACCCATCGTCGACTTTGACATCGTTAATGGTAAACTCATTTTTTTAGGGATGTAGTTAGACCTATTAAAGAGAGAAACGCTCCGGATCAAAAAAACTCTCATCAGAGATGTTGGAAAATGCGGCATTGATCGAGGTAAAGATGTCAGGGTACTTCTCTTCCATCCCTTTTAACATCTCTTTCATCTCAGCTCTGGCGTATGGCATCTTGACATCAAAACGCATACTAGGACAAGCTTCATCGCCTATTGCTTCAAGACCGTTATCTTCTGCAAAAGCACGCAATTGACGCTCACGCATCTGGATCAATGGACGAATCACTATTAAACCATTACCAGCTCTATATTTAGGCGAGAGTGCACGCATCTGGCCGTTATAGATCATATTCATAAAGAAGCTCTCGACTGCGTCATCCAGGTGGTGTCCCAAGGCTACTTTATTACAGCCAAACTTCTCTGCAGCACTGTAGAGTGAACCACGTCTCATACGTGAAAAGAAAGAGCAGAATGAGGAGTTTTTACGGATCTTCTCCTGTGCCGTCTCATAGATCTTTGTGTCGAGGATCTCATGTCTAATACCGTACTTTTCACAGTGCTTAGCCAGGTAGTCAAAGTTCTCACCCATACCATAGCCGACAGTCACCGCAATAAACTCAAAGTCGAACGGTGCACGCCGTTGCTGCTCTTTTAGTGCATGGATAAGAGTCAGTGAGTCTTTACCGCCACTCAGACCCACAAGGATCTTATCACCCTCTTCTACCAATTCAAATGCACCGTTGGTCCGGCCCAGCTGCTTCATGATCTTTTTAGAGGGAACGATAGAAGGGGTTTTATCTCTCAAGTCGCTCAACCATCTTCATAATAAAATCAGCACTGATCTTCGCAGAACTTTCCATAAATTCATCAAAATTGAAACTTGCGTCTGTATCAGCGGTGTCGCTGATAGCACGTAAGATAAAGACAGGTACATTTAGCGAGTGACAGACAACCGCCACAGAAGCACCTTCCATCTCCAATGCATCTGCACTGAATGTACTCTCAATAAATGCTTTACGCTCCGGATTGTGAACAAACTGATCGCCCGTAGCGATAGTTCCCCCCTGCAGTGCAACACCCATCTCTTTCGCCACATCAAAAGCAAGCTTACGCAGACTGGCATCTGTCTCTACAAACTGTGAACCGCCAGGTACAAAACCGTGAGGATGTCCAAAGGCAGTGATGTCAAGGTCATGTTGACATAGCTTGTCTGCAACGATCAAATCACCGATCTTAAGTGCCGGGTTGATCCCGCCTGCTACACCAGAGAAAAGCATTGTCTCTACACCAAAGTGATGGATCATCGTACTCGCAGTCAATGTAGAGAAGACCTTACCGATCTTCGAGTAGGCAATAACCAAGTCAACCCCGTTATAGTTTGCTTCATAGTAGGTGTTATCAGCAATATCTGTACTTTTGTATTCACCCACTTTTTCTAAGATCGGTGCGATCTCTTCGGGCATTGCCCCCATGATTCCAATTTTCAATGCAGTTCCTTCTATCTATATCACTTCTATTTTGTCTTCAAATTTTGGGAGCTCGGCAGTAATCTCGCCTTTAGTACTCAAGAGACGGCTGCCGCCCCAAAAACCAAGACCATCTTCAAAACCGACACGGTTGACAAAGACTATTTCAGCCTTCATATCTTTTGCTGCTTTTTCCAGCAACTTCTGCCAAGTCGCTTCTATTTCTAGACCATCATCAC